>CAZUBI010000002.1:0-57033 GCA_964618625.1 uncultured Candidatus Saccharibacteria bacterium
ACATTTATTGGCGCAGGAAGATTAGAACTGGGCGGATCTTCAGTAGGAGTAGTCCAGCCAAAAACATAATTGCCTATTAAAAAGAGGACTAAGCCCCAGGCAAGTAGATTTGTATAAAAATAGGGATTTTTTTGTTTCATAGATTCTTAAAGATTTTAATATTTTTATTATAACATATTTTTAAATGTCAAGCGATTTTATAATGTTAGTTCTGTAGTGGATGTTGGTGTAATTAGACCAGTAGTAGTATCAATATCTGTAACGGTTTCAATTTTTTTGTTTATTTGACTGAGCGTGGAAGTGGCAGTAATTGTAGCGCTATCACCAGTATTGGAAACAGAAATAGAAACATCATTGGTCGCATTGATACTAAGATTAAATGAACTATTAAAGTCCTTATTTCTTTCTAATTTAATTAAAGCATCTTGAATACCAGAATAAGTGGCATAATAAGTCTTTAAGCTCTTTTGTGTAGCATCAATGTTTTTTATAGCCCAAAAAGCCAAAACTGTTGTAGCTAAGCTGATAACAAAAATGAGGGTGCCGAGGGAAAGAATAGTTATTAAAGCTGCGATACCCTTTCGAGCAAATTTCAAATTTTTAAACATTAAAAATTAGAAAATTATTTTGCGGGTGTTATAAGATTGAATACAAATGTATTTGTGCGGGAGATGGCTAATTCGGGTTTGTCTGAATTATATTGAAGAGTTATATCTACTTTTACAGCAGAAGTTCTTGAGCGAAGATCTTGCACTCTATAATCAGAAGTATCGCAAATATCAGTTTTATTTTCGCCGCCAGTTTTACAATTAAAACTAATCCAGCCAATGTTTTCAGAATAAGCATAATCATCAAATTCTCCAGCTTCATATTGACCAGTAGTAGAAGTGGCTACTGTAACACCATAATCAGAAGAAGCACAACTATCATCATTAGAACAATTAAAACTTATCCAACCAAAATTTTCTGACCAAGCCCATTCAGAAAGATTACCATCAGCATCAGAGGAAACTTTGTAATCTACAGTAGCGCAACTATCAGTTGAAATACAATTTAAGGAAATCCAGTGGCTATCACTAAGAACATAGGCCAAACCCTTTAAATCCCCTTCTCCAATTGGCACTTGAACATTACCTCCAGAATAGGCAAAATCAATCCAACCAACTTGATCATTCCAGGCATAGTGATGTGTAGAGGAAATACTAACTCCTTCTGGACCAGTGGGAGTAAAACTTAAAGAAGTAACTTTTACTTTATCACTATCATTTAAAGCCACTTGACTGCCAGCTCCTTCTTGAATATAAGCAATATTATCAGTGAGCGTAAAAACTGTAGGATTTTTATTAGAATCACTCATTTCTAAACTTAAAAGAGATCCGCTAATAGAATTAATTCCTTTGGCTATTTGAATTTTCTGGCGAAAAACTTCTTCAAAAAGGGTTAATTGATTATTTAGTGCTTCATTAACTTGGGTTCTTAGATTAGCTTTGGAAATAGTATAAACAATGCCACCGATTAAACCGGCGCTAACGACAAGAATACCAGAATAGATAAGAAGCTCCAGTAATGTGAAAGCATTTGCTTTTCTAAATTTCATAATTTTAAATTTAGCTTTTAAAATTGAGCAAGCTTTGCTTGCTATGGGCTCCAGTTTATTATTATATCATTAATTGTAGGAGTAGTGGAAGAGGTGGATAAATTAACTTTGTAGCGAATATATCTTTTGTTTTGAGGACTGGCTGAGCCGGTAGTGGTGAAAGAAATACTGACATTTGGATTGGGCTGATACCAATCAGTATCAGAAGTTGGTCCATAATAAGTCCAGGGACCAGAAGAAGAATTAGAAAAAGCAATTTGGAATTTCACTACTCCGCCTGTACCTAAATTTCCCTGCCATAAAAGAGAATTAAATCCTGCTCCATTAGAAACACCTGTATCAAGAATAGAAGAAACTAATTCTGCTGGCGTTGTCGTAGCTGCTGTCATTGTGATTTGTCCCGTAGTAGAAGCATAATTGATATTAGAATCAGCAGTATCAAATTTATTTCCAGGATTGGAAATCGGTCCTGTTTGCCCCTCGCCTCCTGACCAATCTGTTTGGTGAAGGACTTTGTTATCTTCGGAGCGGGTCAGATAAAACGAAACTGAGGAAGAACTGACATAATTATTGTCGTATTCAAGGATAATCGTAAGTTTCTGAGTGCTGGGATCGTCATCACCACTATCAGCTATATTTCCACTACCATCTCTATTCACATTGTACACCTGAAAATATCTTTTATAAGGAATATCATTAACCGTGTCTGTTTCTTGTCCCTCACTAATTGTCCAAGTACTACCAGATAAACTGATCTGATAATCACTTGCTTTAGTTAAATCATAAATACTATGCCAATCGCTACGGGCTAAAGATTGAACTACTTCTATAGTTTGACGAATTAAAACATTTGCCTGAAGATGTTTTCTAATACCTGCGTAATTTTTAAGAGACACGCCCATTAGAGTAACAGAGCCACCTATCAGGATGGTGCCAATACTAATAGCAACAAGAACTTCAACCAAAGACTGACCACGCGATCTGTATTGTGTATTGTGCATTGTGTATCGTGTATACATATCAATAGGAAATTACTCCCTGGCCAGATATACTAATAGTAGTGGTAGAATTGGTAACAGTAGATTCTATAGTTATAGATTGAGTTGTACTAGTAGCACTGGTGCCAGTTAATTTATCAAAAGAAGCATCAATACTGTTTCCAGCTGTTGGAGTTTCGTATTCTATTCCTTTGGGAAGATAACGAGTCTCTTCTGGAGAAGTGTAGCTTACACCAGTATATAAAGCGTAAAAATCATCGCCAGAAGCAGGATTTTCAAAATGAACACCCCATTGATTGCCACCTTCTTGAACCATTGATTTTTGCTGAGCATAACGGAGATAACCGACAACTTCTTGAACAGTAGTATCTAATAATTTGGACCTTTGCTGATTTATATAGGTAGAAACGCCAACTCCAGCAAGGATAGTAGTGATAACGATGACGATGAGAAGTTCCAATAGAGTAAATCCTTTTTTAAGTTTCATAATTTTTAAAATTGTCCGACAAGTTGGTAAACAGGAATAATGAGGGAAAGTGCTATTCCCCCTACTATAACACCCAAAAACATTAAAAGGAGCGGCTCTAATAACGAAACTAAAACTTTTAATGCTGAGTCAATTTCTGTTTCGTAAAAAACAGATAAAGTTTTTAAAATTTCTTCTGTGTGTCCAGCTTTTTCACCAATGGCTAAAAGATTAGAAACCACCACAGGAAATATTTTCTCTTTTTTAAAAGAATCCCCCATGCTTATTCCTTGAGTCAAATGTTTTTTAGAAATTCTGAACAAAGCAGCTTGATATTTAGGATGACCAACTGCGCCTGCTGTCACTTCTATTGCCTGTATTATTGGCATTCCAGCTTTTATTAAGCTTGATAAAACACTTGCAAATCTTTGTAGCGCCATTTTTTCCACTAAATCACGAACTACTGGTATTTTTTCCATTAAAGAAGCAAAACTTTCTTTTCCTTTTTGGGTCTTTCTAAAATAATACAATAAAGCGATAGGAATGATAATTATAAGAGGAAATACTATAAAAATATTTCTATTTAAAAACATCCCAGTAGAAAAAACTATTCTGCTAAAAGTTGGAAGTGTCTGACCAGTGCTTAAAAACATTTCAGCTAATTTAGGAACAGCAAAAGTTACCAAAAAAATTACCATAGCAAAAGAAGCAAACAGAAGAATAACAGGATAAACCATTGAAGATTTTACTTTTGTTTGTAAATTTCTATCTCTTTCTAAATTCAAAGAAACCTGGTTAAGTGTTGCTTCTAAGTTTCCCGATGTTTCACCAGCTTTGATTAAATTCGTAACAACTGAAGAAAAATATTCAGGATGATTGGCAAAAGTGTTCCAAAATGGTTTTCCCTGTTCTAAATTAGATCTTGTTTCAAGTAAAAACCGTTTTGCTGGTCCAGATTCAAAATCCTGAATCAAAATGTCTATAGCGCTAAATAAATCAGTTCCTACTTTAAGCATTAAAGCAAGATATTTAGTTAAAAAAACTTTATCTGCTAGACCAAGAGTTTTTCTGAAAATAGCAAGTCCTTTTTCACTCTTCTCTAACATTAATGGTTTAACAGAAAGTGGTTTTAATTTCTGCGTTGTCAGATATTCTAAAACTGCCTCAGTATTAGACTGATTAATATTCCCTTCTTTTATACGCCCCTTAGAATCTTGAGCTAAATAATGAAACAACATAATTACTCTTTGATTACCCTAAGAATTTCTTCAATGGTTATTAATCCTAACTCAGCTTTTTTGAGGCCATCCTCAAACATTGTTCTAGTTCCATGAGCAAAAGCAATTTTTCTTAAACCATCCAAAGAAAAATCACTTCTTTGAATGTATTCTCTTACATCTTCAGTAATATTGAAAGCCTCATAAATAGCCAAACGTCCGCGATAACCAGTAAAATTGCAAGATTTACATCCTTTTCCACGATAAAGCTGTTTAGGATGATAAGGAGGTACATCTTCGCCTTTTAATAATACTAATTGCCTATTAATAGTTTTATCTATATCATCTGGCACCTGATAACTTTCAACACAATCGCGACAAATTTTTCTTACTAATCTTTGGGCTATTACTAAATTCACTGTTGCTGAAATCAAAAAAGGAGGAATGCCCATATCAATTAAACGAGGAACAGCAGTAGGTGCATCATTTGTATGCAAAGTAGAAAGAACTAAATGTCCAGTTAAAGCAGCATGGGTAGAAATTTCTGCAGTTTCTTTATCACGAATTTCACCAACCATAATAATATCAGGATCTTGACGTAAAATAGACCGCAACCCATTGGCAAAACTGATTCCAGCTTTTGGATTTACTTGCGTCTGATTCACATATTTAAGTTCATATTCAATAGGATCTTCAATTGTTACAATATTAACCTCTGGCCTATTAAGTCTATTTAAAATAGCGTAAAGAGTAGTGGTCTTACCACAACCAGTAGGACCAGTAATCAAAATTATTCCTGTGGTTTTTGTAATGTTTTCTTGAACAGCCTTTGCAGTATCTTCTAACATTCCTAACTCCTGAAAACTCATTGGTTTAGTAGATCCTGTTAAAAGACGCATTTCCGCTTTTTCTCCATAAAGAGTAGGCATTATAGCAACACGAATATCAAAAATAACATCAGCATATTTATATTTAAACCTGCCATCTTGTGGTTTATTATGTTCGTCAATTGATAAATTAGACAAAATTTTAATTCGTGCAACTATTGCCGGATGGATTTCTTTAGCTAACCTTATTATTTCTCTCATAACCCCATCAACACGAAAACGAATTAAAACCTCATCAGCTAATGGTTCAGCATGAATATCTGTTGCATTTATAGAAGCAGCATAAGAAATAATATTGTTAGTTAATGAAACAATAGGAAATTCTGTTGCCGCTTTTTTTGCTTCAACTCCTTTTAATTTTAATGAAGAACGAATACTCTCTTGAATAATCTTTTTAAAATCTTGAGAAACTTCTTCTCCATATTGCGCAAAAACAGCTTTTAAATCCTCCTCGGAAGCTAAATGAGGTTTAATAAAGTAACCACTATATTTTTCCAAAAAATCCAAATTTTCTAAATTTGCCGGATCTAACATTGCTACGTTTAAAGCATTTTCTTTTTTATCAAAAACAATCGCGTTCCTCGTTCTAGCTATTTCTTCTGGAAGAATATTAAGAATCTCTGTAGGAATTTGCATCCCTACTAATCTTATCCTTGGAACATTAAGATATTTAGCAATAATATCAGCATAAAAATCACGGGTAATAAACCCGCGAGAAATTAAAAGATCAATTGGGTTTTTTTCTATTCTCTTTGCTTCTTTTAAAGTATTATCAAAATCCTTCTCAGATAAAAGGCCTGTATCAAGAATAAGTTTTTTAAAAATTTTTGGAGGAAGAGCCATAATTTCTGTATTGTGTATTGTGTATTCAGTATAAAAAATACAGGATACTCTATACTGACTATTAAATACTCAGTTGATTTATTAAGATGTACTTATTTATTATATCACCTAAAAGCAATATCAGTAAAGCACAAGGGAGCCAAAGATAAAGGAGGGATAAACGAAAAGACTCTGAGAGTTGCTTCGAAAACACGCTAATCGCTACGGTTTTCTCAACAGCATCTCTCCGCCTTCTTCGCTTATTAGAGCTAAAACAAAGAAAAATAAAATGGAAAAGTATTCCTAACAAAAGAACCAGACAGAGAAAAATTAAACAATTGGGCCAACCAATAGCCAAAATCCCTAATGCGGCTAAATATTTTTCTTCGTCATAAAATAATCGTTTGTCAAACTTGCTATTCAAAAAAGAAATAGCAAAAAATACTATAATTGCTGTAAAAATGATAATAATTGATTCAAACCAATAATGCTGCCATGAATATCTTAAAACATAAGTAATTGGGCTATGTGGGGGTAAAAGTCTCTGAGTAATTCCCTGCTGAGACCATAACCACCAATTAAGAATTGTGGAAAAAATAGATTGGAATATTATTATTCCTGAAAAAATATAAAAAATTAATTTTAAAAATTTTTCTTTGAGTAATTTCTTTTTTAAAATCCAGTATAGTAAAAGCCCCGCTAAGATTATTAATCCTAAAGCGGGGCGAATAATTAAAAGTAAAAATTCAACAAACCAATTCATAAATTAAAAATTGTTTGTTCTAAAATTATACTCCTGCGTCATTAAAACAATTCGCAGTAGTAGTTACGGTAAGCGACATACCAGTACCAACTTCATAAAGGGTATCCATAGTTCCACCATCAGTTGATTCAATATCACCCGTACCTGCGTCACCAGAATAATAAGTACTTTCCATATTGGCAATCAATTTAAATGTAAGGTTAGTAGTACTTAATACTCCATAAACATAATAATGATTACCTGTAGAAACTTCAGCAGCTGGATCATGAGGCAAAGACCCAATTGGTGAACCACCAGTTATGGCACCAAAATCAATAGGTATCCAGCCGCTACCAGCTGTCGTAAATACTCCCTGATTAGCATCTGCGGTTCTTGAACCACCACCAAGAGTACAAACTACATCTGCTACATCAGAATAAGTCTTAGTTACAAGCCCTACATCCTGAGCATCAGCAACATCAGTAATATAATAAGCAATTGCTGTCGTTACAGTATTCAAATCAGCAATTCTTTGTGAATCGCGAGCTTTTCTCAAAAGCTGAGCTGGATTAATTACTAAAACTACTGTGGTTGACAAAATTGCTAAAATACCTATAACAATAAGCAACTCTAATAAAGTAAATCCTTTTTTTATCTTCATTTTAATTTATAATTAATTATTTAAATCTCGACCTTTTTATTTTTCTAATTAAAGCATAACAACCTTTTCGCTATTGCTCAAGAATATTGAAATTAAAATAGAATATTTTAATTATTATAGAAATAGATTTTTCTATTGTCAAGAAATTTATTCTTCTGATTTTGGTTGTTTAATAGTTTTGGTCTCTTGCTTTACTTTATTAACTAATTCCTCTATAGAAAGACGGGCTTTTATAAAATAATCTATTACGCCTAATGCTTTACCCCTTTCTATATCAGAAGGCTGACCTAAATTAGAGATAATAATAACTGGAAGTTTTTCTAAAAGAGGATCTTGGCGAATAGTTTCCAAAACTTCAAAACCGTTTTTCTTTGGCAAAATTAAATCCAAAAGAATTAAATCAGGCTTTATACCTTGTTCTATTAAAAAATTTAACGCCTCATCACCATCTGCTGCTCTAATAACTTTAAATGATTCCTTTTCTAATTTCAATCTTAAAACACTGCTTAAAAAAGGATCATCTTCTACTAATAAAATTGTGGGTTTATTATTCATATATAATTAAATTTGTGATTTTGTAAAATGACTGAAACAAATTCAGATATCCTTCCCCTTTGACAAGACCAGAATCAGGATGACAGATATGTATTTATTATAACAACCTGTTAAATAAAAACAAGCCTCGATTGATATCGAAACTTGTTTTTTCAATCCTTTCTGGTTATCCCAAGTGTAAGTAAATTAGTCTTGTTTTTTGGATGGTAAGACTAACATCCATATCTGCCAAAAATTTGGCAGAATCAACCTTAAAATTTTTGCTTGCTAAAAGCAAACAAAAAGATTATATAAAAGAAAAGTTTCACCACCAGCTTCCGCTAGCGGTGCCTTGTTATGACTTAGCCCCTGTCACCGAACCTACCCTAGTTCCCCCGAGGGGGATTTTTAGGTATTCCCGGCTTCCTTGACTTGACAGGCGGTGAGTACAGAGTTCGAGAACGTATTCACCGCGGTATGGCTGACCCGCGATTACTAGCGATTCCAACTTCATGAGGTCGAGTTGCAGACCTCAATCCGGACTGAGAGATTGTTTGATGCGATTAGCTCCGCCTTACGGCTTGGCAACGCATTGTCAATCCCATTGTAACATGAGTGTCGCCCAGGGCATCAAAGGGCCATGCTGATTTGACGTCATCCCCACCTTCCTCCCCACACTCAAGACACGAACAGTGAATTTTTTAAATTCCTGTACTGAGTGCGGGGCGGTTTCCTATGACACTTGTAACATAGGACAGGGGTTGCGCTCGTTTCCCCACTGAAGGGAACGACTCGCGCCACGAGCTGACGACAACCATGCAGCACCTGTTCCGATGTCCTTGCAGAGGTTCCAATTTTCATCGGAATTTCATCGGAATTTCAAGCCCTGGTAAGGTTCTTCGCTTGATATCGAATTAAACCTCATGTTCCACCGCTTGTGCGAACTCCCGTCTATTCCTTTGAGTTTTAGCCTTGCGGCCGTACTTCCCAGGCGGGGTGCTTAACGCGTAAGCTTCGTCACTGATAGGGTCGATACTACCAGCAACCAGCACCCATCGTTTAGGGCGTGGACTACAAGGGTCATCTTGTAGATTTTATTTTGCTCCAATTACTTGGAGGATCGGACTATATCATCATCTTTCAATAAGAAAGATGTCTAGCATTTCCTAACAGCAAAAGCTGTTAGTACTCCATAAATGGATAGTCTCTACGGGGTCAACCCCGCTTTTGCGAGATGACTTCCCTCGGGATTGTCCCAACCGACTAGTTGGGATTTCCCCGATACAGCTAGATGCGCACTCCGACATCGCTGTCGAAGGGGACACCATTCGTTCCGACCTTTGTCGGAACAAGGATCTATCTAATCCTTTTTGCTACCCACGCTTTCGTCTTTGAGCGTCAGGAAAGACCCAGTTGGCTGCCTTCGCTTTCGGTGTTCCGCACGATATCAACGGATTTCACCCCTACACCGTGCGTTCCGCCAACCTCTTTCTCCCTCTTAGTTCTGCCGTATTCATTGCCTCTCCCTGGTTGAGCCAGGGGCTTTAACAACGAACTAACAAAACCGCCTAAGGACGCTTTACGCCCAGTAAATCCGGATAACGCTTGGAGCCTACGTATTACCGCTGCTGCTGGCACGTAGTTTGCAGCTCCTTATTCCTCCAGTAATGTCATTCCGATAAATCGGAATTCTTCCCAGAGAAAAGTGGTTTACAGGCCGAAACCATTCTTCCCACACGCGGTGTCGCTCGGTCAGGCTTTCGCCCATTGCCGAAGATTCTCGGCTACTGCCTCCCGTAGGAGTAGGGCCCGTGTCTCAGTGCCCTTGTTGGGGGTCATGCTCTCACACCCCCTACCCGTCATAGCCTTGGTGAGCAGTTACCTCACCAACAAGCTGATAGGACCTAGGTCTATCATCAAGCGGATTGCTCCTTTACACTTTGAGCTTGCGCTCTCAGTGACTATTGGGTATTACCTCGCCTTTCGACGAACTATCCCCATCTCGACGGTAAGTTACCAAGGTATTACTAACCCGTTTGCCACTATTCCGATAAATCGGAATCGTACGACTTGTATGCCTTATCCACACCGCTAGCGTTCATCCTGGACCAGGATCAAATCCTCATTTAAGATCTTGGAATAACCAGAAAAGATTGAACTTATTAACTATTAAGTTATCAAAGAACACCTTATAAAGTAAGACAATAACTATTATATAAGAAAAATACTTTTTGTCAACTGAATTTTATAATCTTATTTCTTTTTCCAACCAATCTATTCTCTTCCCTTGCTTTCTTATTCTTTTTTCCTTTTCCAATGATCTAAAAGTTCAGAAACTATAGGTCCTTTTTCGTAGTTCTTTTGGCAAGGGAATTCTTTACAATCAAAGCAATAATCCAAATCCCTCTCTTTGACACAAGCAGGAAGAGAGCAGACTTCATTTGGCTGACATCCAAGACATTCTTTTGAGACATATTTTGGGCATTTACTACAAACCAATCCGCAAACTCCAATTTTTAGTTCGTTGTTTTTCATAGAAAAAATAAATTTTTGCGATCTTTCTAAATTTATCTATATTCTACCAAAAAATCGCCTTGTTGGCGATTCTTTAATGACTCCAAGAACTAAACCACGCATATCTACAACTAAATTACTATTGATCTTTTTTTAATGCACGACACTTTTCACAATTTTCTCTTATCGTGTAACTTGTGTCCAGAAATTCAAGCTTATACTCTTTTTCTAATTTGCGATGTAATTCCTCTAATTTACAATGTAATTCATCCATTTCTTCAAAAGAACATTGTTTGAGACCACTAATACAATTAGGACATTCATGGGATACACCCTTTGATGTTTCCCGATGAATATCTTCAATTTTGTTTGTATAAAATCCACAATTTCCGCAAACAAAACATTCTTGTTTTTCCACAGATTCCTCCTTTTCTACATTATTCTTTGGTTGTAATTGTTCTGCCCCTATTTTTTCCATAATCTAATAATATATAAATTTATATAAGTTAAGTATTTCTTATAAAAATTTCTTAAATTAAATGGTGCCCCCGGCAGGATTCGAACCTGCGACCTTGACCTTAGGAGTGTCCTGCTCTAATCCACTGAGCTACGAGGGCGAAGATTAGCGGGCCGGACGGGATTTGAACCCGTGACCTGATCCGTGACAGGGATCCGAGCACTCCAGACTGCTCCACCGGCCCATTTTAATATTCAATTAATCAGTGCCAGGGGTGGGAATCGAACCCACGACCTTAGCTTTATGAGTGCTATGCTCTAACCGACTGAGCTACCCTGGCAAACGCTGTATTGTATATTCTGTATTTTTGTAGTTGCGGGGGCTGGAATTGCACCAGCGTCTCGAGGTTCTTAATACTACCATTTGTTACCAAATGGAATGGACTATCCCATCTCCCTTCTTTAATAAAGGGAGCTCCCATTATAGTCTCTGAACCTTCTTATTATAACTTTTGTAAAGTTAAGCAAAGCTTGGCTGCTGATTGCCCTTAAAATATAAATTATCTTAAGGGGTTCCCGGCAATTTAGAGAGTTTTTCCACAGAACGTTACCATCCTGGGCCACAAAATTTTATGGGCCTCGTGAGATACTACTTCTCCACCCCGCGGTTTTTATTATAAAAGAAAAATAGGTTAAATGCAACTCTCACAGAGTATTTAATAATTCATCCCAAAATTTCTTATATATGTGTACTATTTCTTTTGCTCTATTTTGGCTCAAAGAAAAATTTTTGTCTCCAATAATCTTTTCTCTAATATTATGAAGCTGAAACAAAACTTCCAAATTTTGATATCCTCTCAATTTTAATTCATCTAAAATCTTTGTAAAATCATCTCCAGCATACCCCATAAAATTTAATGTTTTTTTCGCTATCGCTTCTGCCTTAAGTACTGCTAATTTCCATGAAGATTGATATGGTTCTTTTAAAAGTTCCCCAATTCTTTTCCATTCTTTACGACTTTTACCAGATAAAGAAAAAACAGGAATAATCCCCCACCAATTTTGCCATCTTTCTGCCCATTTAGTAAAAAGGCGTAATCTCCAAAAATAATAAATAATTCCGATTAATAACCAGCAACACATTGCGAGACAAAAGAATTTAAAATAAAAGAAATAAATAATAATAGATTCTGTCATTATGAAATAATATCTTCAATTGTTTTTGTTATATTTAATAATGAAAAATCAGAAAGATATGGCCCAATAATCTGCATGTTTATAGGTAAATTGTCTGCCTGCCCGCAAGGCAAATTAATTGCTGGCACACCAGCGATATTAGCGCTCACTGTAAAAATATCAGAAAGATACATTGATAATGGATTATCAATTTTCTCGCCAATCTTAAAAGGAAACGTTGGAGAAGTAGGAGTAATGAGAAAATCAACTTCCTGGAAAACTTTATCAAATTCTTCAGCAATTAATCTCCTTACCTGCTGAGCTTTTTTATAATAAGCTTCATAATACCCGCTTGATAAAACATAGGTTCCTAAAACTATTCTCCGACGAACTTCTGCTCCAAATCCTTTCCCCCGGGTTTTAAAATATATATCATGCAAATTAGAATAATTGCTAATCGGAGAATAACGAATACCATCAAAACGCGCTAAATTAGCACTTGCTTCAGCAGGCATTATTATATAATAACAAGACAAAGCATAAGAAGTAAAAGGCAAACTAACTTCTTTAATTGTCGCTCCTTGAGATTTAATTTTTTCAATTTTCTCTTCAATAGTTTTTTTAATTCTCTTGTCCAACCCTTTTTGAAAATATTCTTTAGGCAAACCAAAAGCTGTATTTTGTATTCTATATTGTGTATTGTGTATTTTTTCTAAATCATAAGAAGTTGAGTCCATTTGGTCTTTACCAGTAATGCTTTTAAAAATTATTTCCGCATCTTCCACACTTTGACTTAATGGACCTATAATATCCAAGGACGAAGCCAATGCAATAAGCCCATAACGAGAAACTGAACCATAGCTTGGTTTAAACCCAACCACTCCACAAAAACTAGCTGGTTGCCTAATTGATCCTCCGGTATCTGACCCCAAGGCAAAAACAGACATTTTACTTGCTACAGCTGCTGCAGAACCTCCTGAAGAACCGCCGGGAACTCTTTCCAAATCACATGGATTTTTTGTCGGGAAAAAAGCTGAATTTTCTGTTGAAGATCCCATAGCAAATTCATCCATATTTGTTTTTCCTAGTAAAATTGCCCCTTGTTCTTTTAATTTTTTTATCACTGTCGCGTCAAAAGAAGCTGTATAATTTTCTAATATCTTTGAGCCTGCAGTAGCCTTTATTCCATTAACCAACATATTATCTTTAACTGCGTAAGGAATCCCTTCTAAAATATTAATTTTCTTTCCTTTCTTAATCTTCTCATCTATTTTTTCTGCTTGTTGTAATGCCTCGTCTTTAGTCAAAGTCAAAAATGCTTTAATCTCACTGTCTTTTTTATTAATTACTTGAAAATAACCACTGATTAATTCAGCAGCAGTAATTTCGCGATTTATTAACTTATTATGAAGTTCTTTAATCATAATTTTAAAATATTGGTGGTATTTTAAAATGATCATCTTTTAAAGAAGAGGCTGATCTTTTTAATTCTTTGCTTATATCTTGCTTCTGTTTATCAATTTGGTCTGAGCCACAAATATTTTCAAGTAAAGTACCGCCTGTCATTGGTTCCACACCATCAGTATTTACTTTTTGCAATTGTTTTACATAATCTAAAATATTCTCAAGGTCTGAAACAATCCTCTCTTTTTCTTGAGAAGATAATTCTATTCTTGCTAATTTTAGTAAATGATCTATTTCTGTAAAATCCATAGTCGATGCTAATATACGAATTGATGCTAATGATATGAATAGAGATTGTTACATTGCTAAATTGTTAAGGTTTGAATGTTTAAAAGTTTAAAGGCGAGGAGATGTTGTTGAAAAAACTATAGCGATTAGCGTGTTTTTGAAACAATATTCCGAACCTTTCAATTGGTATCGCATTATTATATCATCTTTAGAAATTCTTTCTCATCAATAATTCTTATCTTTAATCTTTTTGCCTTGGCATACTTAGTGCCTGGGTTTTCTCCTGCAATTAGATAATCTGTCTTTGAGGAAAGGGCTTTGTTCACTTTACCGCCTTGATCTATTATTTTCTCTTTTGCTTGCTCGCGAGACATTGATTTCAAAACCCCAGTAATTACAAAAACCAAATCTTTTAATTTTCTCTTTTCTTTTGGAGTAGCTACGGGCAATAATTTTATGTCTTTTTGTCCAAGGTTCTTAAGAAACCCGATATTCTTTTTATTATTAAACCACTCATATACTGCCTGCCCTACTTTAGGACCAATAGAAGGAATTTTTTCTAATTCTTCTTGTCCTAAATTAGAACCGATTTTGATTAAATTGTAAATTGAAACTTTACCTGGATGAAGTCTTCTTTGAAAATATTTAGCTAAAAGCAATGCTGTTTCTTCTCCAATATGAAGAATGCCTAAAGCAAACAAAAACCGGTCTAATAATATATTTTTATTTGCTTGAATTGCAGAAATAATATTCTGGCTAGATTTTTCCCCGTATCTTTCCAATGGAATAATATCCCCTTCTTTTAAATCAAATAAATCAGCAGCATCTTGAATTAATCCTTCATCCAAAAATCTATCAATCAATTTTGGACCAATGCCTTTAATATCAAACGCCCCTTTTCCAATAAAATGATAAAGCCTTTTCTGGGAACGAGCAGAACAATCCTTGTTAGGACAACGAACTAAAATTCCACCATCGTCTTCTTTAGTAGAATATCCACAAACCGGACATTTTTTAGGCATCTGAAAACCCTTTTCCTCTCCAGTCCGTAAATCCTTTAGAACTTTTACAACCTGAGGAATAACATCACCAGCCCGATTTACTATCACAGTATCGCCTATTTTTATTCCCAATCTTTTTATTTCTTCTTTATTATGAAGAGTAGCGCGGGCAACAGTCACCCCGCTTATTTGAACTGGTTTCAAAATTGCTACTGGAGTTAAAACACCTGTTCTCCCTACTTGAATAATAATATCCTCTATCATCGTTGTGGCTTCTTTGGAAGGAAATTTATAAGCTATCGCACCACGTGGAGCTTTACCAACTACTCCTAATTTTTCAAAATACTCATTATTATTTACTATAACAACTACTCCATCAATTTCATAGAGCAAATTGTCCCTTTGTTTCTTTATTTGTTTATGAATAGAAAAAATCTTTTCTAAAGAATCAACTTTTTTATTGTCATCATGAGTCTTAAAACCAAACGCTTTTAGAATTAAATGCGTTTGTTCATGTGTTTCCTGACCTAAATCTGTTACTAATTCATAGATATAAGAATCCAAATGGCGGCTTGATGTAATTTTTGCATCTAACTGTCGTATTGAACCAGCGGCAACATTACGAGGATTAGCGTAAGGGGAAAATCCTTGTTTTATTCGCTCTTTGTTGATCCGCTCAAATTCTTTTTTATCCAAAAGCACTTCTCCTCTCACTTCTAAATTGCGAGGAAAATCTTTTTCCAAGCGTTTAGCTATTTTTTTCATTCCTGCTTGAATTAAATTGTCAATAATCTTTTCGTTTTTAAATAAGCGCAAAGGAATAGCGTTAATGGTTTTAAGATTTTGCGTTACATCCTCACCTATCTTCCCATTTCCTCGAGTTGAACCAATTTCTAAAATCCCGTCCTTGTATTCTAAAGAAATCGCCAAACCATCAAATTTATACTCACAATAAAAATCTATTTTAGCTGAAGATGAAAGAAGTTTTTTTATCCTTTCATACCAATCATACATATCTTCTTCACTAAAAGCGTCATTTAATGAAAACATCGGAACTTTATGTTCCGTTTTTTTAAAATTCTTTAATGGTTTTCCGCTTACTCTTTGGGTAGGAGAATCAGAAGTAATAAATTCTGGATATTGCTGTTCTAAATCAAATAATTCTTTTTTTAAAGAATCTAACGCTTCGTCTGAAATTGTTGATTGGTTTAAAACATGATAAGCATAACGGTATCTTCGTATTGCCTCCCTGAGCTTCTCAATCCTCTTTTGAACTTCCAATTTATTCATAGCTCTTTAGAAGTTAACTTCAAGTCCGCGCCTCACTTTTTTTGAAACTCCAATTGTTTTTATATTCCTGCTTTCATCAAAATTATCTTGGTAACTATAGATAGTATTATTCATCATCACTGGCGCAGAGGCGTCTGGATCATTTAAGCTATTGTAAATCTGCCACTCCATAGCTGAATCAGCAGCATAGAATGCTTTAACAGACTCTGATGTTTCTACAGATTGACGAAAATCTTTAATGAAAATAGCCATTAAAAATAAAGCAGATGCCATCACAGCGCCCAAAATTAAAATACTCATTAAAAATATCTGGCCTGAACGCTTTTTAAAAAATGAATTGTGGATCATAAATTAAGAATTATATTAATTAGATTTCTTCTCCTAGGTGTCTTGGGGTTACAGCGGTTTGTAAGTTAAACAAATATTCTTGCTGCCTGACACTGATAGAAACTTCTAAAATAATGATTATTACCGACTGAGAATCAGACAAACCTCCTTTATTATAAAATTGTGCATAATTAACTTTTAACGATGGATCAAACATAGACATATAAGAACCGCCCTTGCTCGATTTTTCTAAGATATAATCATCAACATTAAAACGATAACAATATCTTTCCCAGGCTCCCTCTAAATAATAATCAAAACATAATTCTTTGTTACCTGCTAAAATCTCAAAATTCTTTCCAACCCTAATTGAACGCGCCATAACTTCCAAACTATTCCTTATGTTATTTTCACTACTTAAAAGAGCGTAAGCAATTCTTTCTGAACGTATAACTGATATATATACCTGCGAAAGAACTATTATAGCCATTACAAAAAGGCTCATTGAAACCAATACTTCCACAAGAGTAAAAGCTTTTTGCTCTTTTTTGAAATTCATTGTTAATTATTTCCTGTTATTTGTTTGTTATTCACAGTTTTAGCCAATTATATAAATGGTCTTCAACAGTTAAATCAAAATCAATTCTTTTGGTTTTCCATTGCATTATAGCCTCTACACGAATTTCATCATCATTAATAGTTGTAATTTTTATTTTCCTATTAAAAGTCGTTGGTTCTCCAGTACTATAATTATAAATTTTAAGAGTATCATTATAAAGGAAAAAACGATTTTCGTCTTCTGCAATAGAAACTAATTTTATAGATTCTTCACTATCAACTTTTGACTCAATGATGTATAAACCATCTTCTAATCCATCTCTCCAGCCCGCAGATTCTTCACCAAGCATACGTAAAAAATTAGAGTCTCTAATTTGCCGCGTTAATTCTATTCCTTCTTGAGTTAAAAAACTGACTGTTAATCTATCTTTAATAACAGCAACGTTATAAAGAGCTCTTGTGACAAGAATAAACGCGGAAAGAATTCCAACAATCAAAATCGTAATAGCAATTAAAACCTCAATAAGAGTGAAAGCTTTTTGTCTTTTTTTTATCATATTCTTTGTAATTCTTTATAAATTTGTCCTGCTTCAGAAATTTGTATTTCGTAATATGCTCCAGGTTGGTTCTTTAATTGAATTTTAATACTTGCATTAGTCCCATCATTTAAATCAGGATAAAATTTTATTCTCGGCTCTGGAGGAATAAATGCAATAGAAGAAATATTACTTTGAAAAATTTCCACCCCGTTTAAAAGAGTAATTGTTTCAACTTCTTCATCTGGATCATATTTTTCATTTCCTATTGATTGACCTGGTAAACATAAATCTTTAAATAATAAGAATTGCTCTTGTGGAGTTTGATCAACATAAATTCCCCAACCGCAAATTTGCTCGCTATCAGAACCTTGTTGCAACATCATCATTGCCTGACTTTGAGCTCTTCGTAATTCAAATGCAATATGATCGCCTTCGCGGATAAGATTGCTGACAGTTTCGCTTTTTCTTGAATAAACCAAAATCATAGCACTCAAAGCCGTAATAATACCTAAGGTTACTAGCATTTCAATCAGGGTAAAAGCTCTGCTTTTAAATTTTACCATTTTTAATTTCACAATTTTTAGAATAATAAGGATAAATACCTCTCTATTATTATATCACCAAAAAACATAACTGTCAGGGCTCCAAAAGATAAAAATGGCGCAAATGGAAGATAGCTTTTCATGGTTTTTCTCTTTAAAAAAAGAAGTGTTAAAGCCACAACTCCCCCTGATAAAAAAGCAATGATGAATGCTACCAATACTTCTGGCCATCCTAAAATAATGCCTAAAAACAAAGCTAAAATAGCATCACCCCATCCCATAGCTTTCTCTTTAGTTATCCATACCAAGAAAGAAATAATTCCGCATGCAAAAATGATTCCAAAAAACATACAAATAAAATAAGAATAATAGCCAAAGATAAAACTTTTTTCACCTAGAAAATGCGTGAGATATGGAATAAAATAAAAAAATTCTTTCTGGATTAAAAATCCCAGGATTATTTTCCAAAAAAAACTAAAAATTATTGCCGGAACTAATACTTCATTTAAAATTAAATATTTTTTAAAATCATAGACGGAAATGATAATTAAAACAGCAATCCAGTATAGCCAAATACAAAAGGTAAGAAAGATAAATAAACTCTCAAAAGTAATATTTTGCAACAAAGAAAAATTTATAAATGGAAAACGAAAAAAACGCCAAAAAAGAAACACAAAAGACAATCCTGTCCCTACTTCCACTAAAGGATACTGCCAAGAAAGCTTATGCTTGCAAGAAAAACATTTGCCTCTTAGTAAAAAAAAACTAAAAACTGGAATCAATTCCCACCAAAATAGAATCTTATGGCAATAAGAACAAAAAGAATGCCCCTTTACAGGGGATTCTTTCATATCAGCTCTATCAATGACAACATTTAAAAAACTGCCAATTATGGTTCCAAAAATAAAAACCAAAAAGGTAGATGAAAACATTATTAATATTATTTATTATGGTCGGATACAATAAAACTCATCAGTACTAGAGCCACCACTGCCACAATCTAATCCATAAATAGAACCATCAATATCATCATCTAAAGTATGGTCTTCTGTTTCTAAAGTGGCCTTTAATACATAATCTTGATTATCTCCTGATACTCCATATTCATAAGTTTTATTGGGTGATAGAGGATCCTTAGGAACTCGTGTAACACCAATGCCTCCGGTAGTTAAAACAGTTATTAAACCATCCCAGTTACTAGCATCAGGATAAGAATAACCTTTAGCATAATAAAGTTCTAAAGCATTCATGACATTATGCAAATCTGCTATTCTCCTTGAATCTCTGGTTTTTGCCCTGGCCCCGCCCATTCCTACTAAAATCAAGGAGGCTAAAAGAGCAATAATAGTTATTACTATTAACATTTCAATTAGAGTAAATCCCTTGCTTTTATTTTTAAAATTCATTGTTGTTTTTTTTATTATTTGTTAATCTTTTATTGCTAGCTATTTAAACGCTTTGGGCTAACTGATATATTGGGAGTAAAACTGCCGACACCAAAAATGCCACTAAGATACCTATTATTACCACTAAAATTGGCTGTAATAAATCAATCATCGTACTAAAAGCCCTATCCACTTCTTTTTGAAAATAACCGGCCACTTTTCCTAAAATTGCATCCAAACGACCAGTCCCTTCCCCAACAGCTACCATTTGGCTAACTAATGGCGGCAAATATTCATAATATCTTTTTAAGATACTACTTATGCTTTCTCCTTTTTTTACGGCATCAGCCACTTTATATCCAATCTTTTGGTAAGTATAATTACCAGTAGCATCCCCAGCAACTTGAAAAGCGGTAACTACAGGAATACCTCCATGGATTAAAGTTCCAGCTGTCTCACAAAAACGGGAAATAAATATCTTTTTATAGATTTCCCCCAATATAGGAATTTTTAAAATATACACGCCACCAACCCTTCTTCCTTCAGCAGAACGAAAATAATTTATCAAAAACCAAATCATTCCCAAAATAAGAACTGCTGCTAAAATACCCCAGTTTCTGAAAAATTCCCCAATAAAAATCAAAATCTTTGTCCCTATCGGAGGAGTTGCCCCAAATTCTTCAAAAATTGAAACCATTTGAGGAGCTAAGGCAACAGTAATCACAACAGATACTAATAAGAAAGTTCCAAATAAAAATATTGGATAAGCAGCAGCAGATTTTGTTTTATTTATTAAATCATATTCATGCTCAGCATAATCAGCTAAATAAGATAAGACCTCCTCCAATCGACCGGATATTTCGCCTGATTTTATCATTTGCATATAAAATTCCCCAAATATATCACTTTTCTTTTCTATTGACTTGGAAAGAGGCAAGCCAGAATCTAAATCTGATACTAAATCAAAAACCAAATCCTTAATAGCAGGAGTAGCTGCTTGAAGATAAAGAGTTCTTAGGGCTTCTCCCAAAGGAACTTGTGATTCTAATAAAGTGGCAAACTGACGCATAAAAATCGCCAAATTTTTTTTTGAAATACGCGCCTTTCTACCAAAAATTTCATCAAAAATAGTAATCTTCTTTTCAGGTGAAATTTCTAAAACAATCAAATCATAGCCCTGAAGAATACCAATTGCGGTGTCTAAAGAACGGGCTTCAACTCTTCCCGTACGGACATTCCCTTGTTTGTCTTTGGCTCTATAAATAAATTTCATATTATCCAAGTAGTTGTCTTAATTCTGAAGGATTTAATGAATAAGTTTCTGCTGATTCCAAAGAAATTTCTCTCTTGCGAACCAACTCTACCAAAGAACGATTTAATGATACCATTCCCTCTTGGACGCTTGTATCAATAACTAAATTAATTTGATAAGTCTTCTTTTCACGAATGAGATTTTTAATAGCGGAATTAACAAACATTATTTCACAAGCAGGAATTCTACCACCGGCAATTCTTGGAATAAGCCTTTGTGAGACAATTCCTATCAAGGTGCTAGCTAATTGGGAACGAATTTGCCCTTGCTGGGATCCTGGAAAACTATCTACAATTCGATCTATTGTTTGACTAACAGAATTAGTATGTAAAGTAGAAAAAACTAAATGCCCAGTTTCTGCAGCTGTTAAAGCAATTGCTATAGATTCAGGATCGCGCATCTCTCCAATCATAATTACATCAGGATCCTGACGAAGTACTGAGCGCAATCCGCGATGAAAACTTAATGTATCAGTCCCAACTTCTCTCTGGTCAATTAATGCTCTATCCTGAGTAAAAGCATATTCAATCGGATCTTCAATCGTAATAATATGTTCCATTCTTTTATGATTGATTTCATCAATTAAAGCGGCCAATGTAGTTGTTTTTCCATGCCCAGCAGGCCCTACTGCCAAGAAAAATCCCTGTTGAGATTTAGTAAATTCATGAAGCACTGAAGGCAAATTTAATTCTTCAACTGTTCTAATATTTACAGGGATTAACCTCAAGGCAGCAGAAAGATACCCTTTTTGGAAATAAACATTAACCCTAAAACGAACCTTGTCTTCATAAGAAAAGGCAAAATCAATTTCTTTTTCAGTAATCAATTTTTCCTGTTGATCTGTTGTTAATAAAGCTCCGATTAAACCAGCTGTCATTTCTGGAGTTAAAATTGATTCATTGGAAACTGGCACTAAGTTCCCGTCAATTCTTACTGTTGGATGCTTGCCTACGCTTAAATGCAAATCAGACGCTCCTTGTTGAGCAGCTAAAATCATTAATTCTGCTAATTTATTTTGATAATCAATTGGCATACTTTTTTAAAATTACTATTACATTATTATACAATATTATACGATATTATAACAACCTTTCGCTCTTTCAAGAACGTTGAAATTGAAATAAATATATTTCAATTATACCAAAAAAACATCAAGAAAGTATAGAGCCAAACCAAAAGCGGCAACCACACCAGAAATAAGCCAGAAACGCATTGTTACTTTGGTTTCTGGCCAACCCTTGGCTTCAAAATGATGATGAAGTGGAGAAGAAAGAAAAAGTTTTTTATGCTTTATCCTTCGGTAAATTTTTTGAATTATTACAGATATTGACTCCACAACTAAAATAAAAGCGAAAAATGGAAGAAATAATACAGTATCAGTTATCATTGCCACAACACCCATGGTAATTCCCAGAGCCATAGCGCCAGTATCACCCATAAAAAAACGAGCTGGGTAAACATTGAACCAAAGAAAAGCTACAATAGTCCCAATAAGCACACTAAGGAAAGCGGCTAAATTATACATACCTTGGGAAAAAGCAACAATTAATAAACAAACAAATCCGATTAAAGATATTCCGCCTGCCAAACCATCCAATCCATCTGTCTCATTCATAGAAAACGTAGTAGCTACTAAAACAAAAACAAAAAAAAGAATATACCAAACTCCCAAACTCGCTTCTCCATAAAAAGGGATATAGATCGCATCTCTTCCAAGCTTGGCCCAAAACCACCATGCGCCGATTAAAGAAATTGAAGTATAAATAATGATTTTTTCCCTCACTCTTAATCCTCCGCCCTTTATCCCGATATGAAAAATCCCCAGCAAATCATCTGCTAAGCCTACAATGGCAGCCCCAGCCATTGCTCCTAATGGCAGCCATGTTTGAGAACGTGAAAGAAAATTTAAAGCTCCAAAAAACCCATTGGTTATTTTGGAAAAACAAAAAAATAAAAACGCAACAACTAATGTACACCCCCACATAAGAATACCCCCCATAGTTGGAGTGCCTTCTTTTTTCTTATGTAAAGAAATATATACTGGAGTATTTTTGTCTTCGCGGATTTGTTTTCCTAAACGATATTTATAAAGAAAATGAGTAAGAAGCGGAGTTAAAAAAATAGCCAAAATCGAAGAAAATACACCTAGAAATAAAATGCGAATAATTTGAAAAGCCGGAGAAGCAAAAATCATAAAATCTTATTATTGTTTGTCATTTGCTATTTGCTATTTGTTGTTTTACCCAATCGTAAAGTTTCATCGTATCCCCAAAATGATCTGATGAATTTAAAACTATAATTGATATAATCATTTTATCATCTTTTTCAGGAAAAGAAAATTCATAAATAGTTAAAAGGCAATCTTTCGCTTCGGGAGTTGATCCTGTTTTTCCACCCCATAAATTATCAATTTTACCAACCAGAGTGTTGGTATTTTTCAAAATATGAATTGTTTCTTTATCAATTGAATAAACAATATCTTCTTCCATTCTCGTAATTTCCCCTATATATGGATGTTCTTGATAAATTTTCCGGCTCAACTTAAATAAATCTTCAATACTGGTAAAATTTCCTTTTCTATCCAATCCGCTGGCATCAAAAAATGCGCTGTTAAATAATTCAAATTCACGAGCTTTTTGATTCATTAAGCCAACAAAATTTCCATCTTTCTTCTCCAATGCTTCTTCAAAAGCAATGGCCGCATCATTGGAAGAAGAAATTAAAAGAATTTTTAATAAATCACCTGCGCTAATCTTTTCATTAGCAACCAATCCTCCCTCTTCTCCTTCAATGCTAACTGCGTAAGGACTAATGAGAATTTCTTCACCTGGAGAAAAATTCTCCAAAGTGATTATTGCCGTCATTAATTTACTAAGAGAAGCGGAAAAAAAATGGAGGTTTCCATTTTTTTTAGCCAATAATTTGCCTGAGCCAACATCTCCGATAAGATAAGAGATAGCGCTTATATCATCATGAAGATTATTAATTTCAAAAGGAGCATCAATTAATAAATTCTCTTTTTGCTGTTCCAAAAGAAAACCGTAAATCACTAAAAATAAACAAAGAATAAAAATCGTCCAAAAAAAATGGAATCTATTTATTTTTCTTACTAAATTCTTCATATTGAGATAATTCCTGAACATTACTAATTCCTAAATTCTTAAGAAACTCAAAAGAAACCTTATAAAGATAGGCTTTGTATTTTTCAGTATGTATAGAACGTTCAATTAATCCTCTTAAAAGGAGCTGATGAAGTATATAGCTAGAATCGACTCCTCTGATTTCATTCATACTGGCGCGCGTTATCGGTCCTCTGTACGCTATAATTGCCAATGTTTCCTGACTGGCTGGACTAAGATCCCCTTCAATAACTTCCTTTTTTAATTTTTGAATAAAAGAAGCTGATTCTGGAGCTGTAACCATCAGCCATTCTCCATTATTATTAATCAATCTCATTCCCCTATTTTGGTCTTGAAATTTTTCTTTTAATTCCTTTAAAGTTTCTTTTACTTTTTCTTCCTTTGCATTAATAATTTTACTTAACCTCTTTACAGAAAGAGGTTCCCCAGCAGCAAAAAGCAAACTTTCTATTGTTAATTTGATATCCATATTGATCCAAAATTTTTCTCTTGTTTTATTTTCACTATATTTTCTTTAACTAAATAAAGAACCGCTAAAAATGTGAGAACTAATTCAATTCTTTTGTTTTTATCAGGCACTAATTCTTCCAAACTATAATCTTTTCCTTGAGTTAACTTCTGAATCAATCCTTTAATTCTTTGTTTAAGCGTCACTATTTTAACTATTTTCTTTTCTTCAAGAGGAATTTCTTCTTCAAAAGATTCTAAAATCTTTTTAAAAGATTGGGACAAAGAAGAAAGTGAAAGATTCTTGGACGGAGAAAATTTAACTTCTGTGTCTTTCCAAGGTGGACGGGTAAAAAGATAAGAATGCTTATTCCATAATTCATACATTTTTACCCCCTGTTCTTTATATGCTTTGTATAATTGAAGGCGATTTTCTAAATCTAAGATCTCTTCTTGCTCCTCGGTTTCCAGTTCTAATGTTGGTAGGAGAGATTTTGATTTTATCAAAAGAAGCGTAGAGGCAATAACTAAAAAATCCGCTAATTCCTCAGGATGAACTAATGTTTGATCGCCAACATAATTCATATAATCCTGAGTAACTTGAGCCAAAGAAATTTCAGTAATTTCCAAATTTTTCTTTTCTACCAATTGCAAAAGAAGGTCTAATGGCCCAGTAAATTGTTGGGTAGAAACATTATACATATTACTTCACCTTTATCTCTGTTGAAAGTATCTTTTTAACATTATTTACAAGTAATGCTTTAAATCTCTGCTCTAACTCTTTATAAAAATAATAACTCTCTCTCTTGTATTCCACTAAAGAATCTTTCCCCCCATAAGCCCGAAGGGATGTAGCGTCCCGCAAAAATTCCATTTTCTCAATATGTTCCAGCCATAAAGTGTCTAACAATCTTAAGGAAACAGCCTTTAATATTTCCAGTAGTTTTTCTTCTTCAACAACAGACGCCTTTTCTTGAAAATCTCTTTCTGGGAATTTTTCGTTTATTTCCAAGAAAAGATTTATTATATAATCTTTTAATTTGTTGCCTTCAGCTTTTTCTAATACCTCGTCTCTTATTTTATAAAACGCCGCTCGTTGTTTATTAATAACATCATCATATTCCAAGATATGTTTTCTAATATCAAAATAAAATCCTTCAATTTTTGATTGGGACATTTCTATCGCCTTGGTAACCATTTTATGTTCAATTGGTTCGTCTTCTGGCCATCCTAATTTTTTCATCATACCAGATAAATATTTAGGAGCAAAAACACGCATCAAATCATCTTCCAGAGAAATAAAAAACTGCGAAGAACCTGGGTCTCCTTGTCGGCCAGATCTTCCTCTCAACTGATTGTCAATTCGCCTGGCTTCATGCCGTTCAGTTGCTAAAACATAAAGGCCACCTAATTCTAAAACTTTTACTTTTTGTTCCTCGTCAGGAGGATTACCACCTAAAACGATATCTACGCCCCTACCAGCCATATTAGTAGCCACTGTAACAGTATTTAATCTACCAGCTTGAGCAATTATTTCCCCTTCTTTTTCATTGTTTTTAGCATTTAAAATATTATGGGAAACACCTTCTCTTTTTAAATATAAGCTTAGTAATTCATTCTTCTCCACTGAAGGAGTTCCGATTAATATTGGCTGGCCTTTTTCATTTCTTTCTTTTACTTCTCTGGCAATAGCTTTTAATTTACCTTCTTCTGTGCCATAAATTCTATCAGGCAAGCCTTTTCTTATCATTGGCTTGTTAGTTGGGACAACTATAACTTCTGCGTTATAAACTTTTTTAAATTCTTCTGCTGAAGTGAAAGCAGTTCCAGTCATTCCTGATAGTTTTTTATACATACGAAAATAATTTTGCAAAGTAATTGTCGCCACTGTCCTACTTTCTTTTTCTATTTGAACCCTCTCTTTTGCTTCTAAAGCCTGATGAAGTCCGCCAGAATATCTTCGTCCAGGCAAAAGCCGACCTGTAAATTCATCAATAATCATTACTTTTCCATCTTTTACTAAATAATCACGGTCTTTTAAAAAAAGATAATTAGCCTTCAAAGCTGTTTCTAAATGATGCACATATAATAACCCTTTCTCGTCAAAAATATTAAACCCAAAAATCTTTTCTACTTTATCAAGCCCTTCTTCTGTTAAATTTACTGATTTGTCTTTTTTATCTATTATAAAATCCCAATCTTTTTTAAGCTTTGGGACTATTTGAGTAAACTCCTGATATAATTTTGCCGCTTGTTGGTCTGGTACAGATATAATAAGCGGAGTTCTGGCTTCGTCAATTAAAACACTGTCAACTTCATCAATAATAACATAATGATGCCTTCTCTGAACTCTTTCTTTTAAAGAATAAGCCAGGTGATCGCGCAAATAATCAAATCCAAATTCAGTATTAGTTCCATAGGTAATATCTGCCAAATACGCTTCTTTTCTATCCACAGGGCGCAAAAATTCTTCAAATACTTTAAATCCACCTAATTCGTCCCTTTTCCTGTCCAATTCTTCTTTTTCTTTTTGGTTTTCTAATTTGTATTCAGGATCATAAATATAGGCTGTATCATGACTTAAGCATCCAACTGTTAATCCTAAATAATGATAAACCTGTCCCATCCAAACAGTATCTCTTTTGGACAAATAATCATTAACGGTAACAACATGCACACCCTTGTCTTCTATAGCATTTAATACTACTGGCAAAGTAGCAGCCAAAGTTTTACCTTCACCGGTTTTCATTTCAATTATCTTTCCTTCATGCAATCCAATACCACCCAATAGCTGAACATCAAAATGCCGTTGCTTTAAAGTGCGTAAACTTGCTTCCCGTGTTAAAGAAAAAATCTCTGGAAGAATTTTATCTAAAAAAGTTTCTTGTTCAACTTCTTTTTTAAATTCATTAATTCTTTTAGAAAATTCTTCTTGAGGTAATTGATGAATCTCTTTCTCTTTTTCGTTAATCTCAGCAATAACATTTGCTTTTTGCTTTTGATAACGAACACTGGAATCAGGGAAAAAAATATCTAATAAAGACATATTAATAAAAGTTAAAAACTTGCCCTGAGCGAAGCCGAAGGGTTAAAAATGTAATTTATCTTTCAAGGAGCGCGCCAATCTTCTAAAACGATCTTTTCTTAATTCTTTATTCTTAATCATTAAACTTTTTAATTTATCTTTTAATCTATCTGTAGTTTCTTCAATATTACTTCCCTGCACTTTACATATTATATCCTTTCCTGGAATGGCAAAATTAGCCTCAGCAAAAAAGATCTCACCTGTTTCCTGCTTAGAAATAATTTTACCTATTGTTACTGTTAATAAAGATCTTTCACCATAACGTTGGCCTATCTTTTCTAAATCTTTTAATTTTTGTTCTATATTCTCCCTTTGTTGGTTTAATAATTCAATATCTTTTGGTACGATTTTAATATTCATAAATATTTAATAAATATCCACCTAAATCTTACCTAAAAAGAGGTTATAAAGCAAACCCCCGTTAGAAATAGATTTCTAACGGGGGAACCATGAATTTGCTAAAAACTATCTTTTCCTTTTAGCTCTTTTCGTTCTTTTAACTTTCTTCGTGGCTTTTCTCTTTCTTCTAGCGGGTTTTTTAACTTTTTTTACTCTCTTTTTAGCAACTTTCTTAACTCTTCTCTTTGCAACCTTTCTAACTTTTCTCTTTACAACTTTTCTCTTAGTAACCTTTCTAACTTTTCTTCTTACAACTTTTTTAACTTTCCTGGTTTTTTTAACTTTTCTTTTGGCCATGTTTTTTTATTTTTTTAAATCAAGCAGACGACCAACCTTAAGAAGTAATAACAGGTTATCCATAAATGGACACTGCTTGTATTTGTAATTAATCTTAAATTTTAAAAACTAAATTTAAAATTGCAAATTCAAAATTAGTTTCCTAATATAATTCTAACTCTAAAAAAGAATATGTCAATAGTGGATAACAATAATTTCTTCTTTTAATTCAATCCTAAATCTTTTATAAACTTTTTTCTTGCAAAGATTGATCAAATGCAACACATCTTTTGCTTTTGCATTTTTAATATTAATAATTACATTAGCATGGAAATCAGAAATCATTGCTCCGCCATATTTTTTCCCTTTTAAATTGCATTTTTGAATAAACCAACCCGTAGAAATCTTTCCTTTTTTTATAGTCGCCCCTTTTCTATGTTTTGAAGGCAAATCTTTGGCAAAAATATTTTTAAAAATACTCCCGGCTGAAGAATGTCTAAATAAGCCTTTCTTAAGCTTATACTGCCAATAATTCTTTGTCTTTTCCCTGATTTTTGTTTTATCCCCTTTCTTAATAAAGATTTCAACTTCCCAGATTATTTCTTTATTCTTTTTAAAAATACTTCCCCTGTATTCAAATTTACAATCTTTTTGTGAATATATTGTTTCTTTATATGTTTTTAAATCTATGGTTCTGATTTTTTTTACAAATTTTCCAAAATCATATCCAAAGCCGCCAGCATTACAAAAAACTGCTCCGCCAACTGTTGCTGGAATTCCATTGGCCCATTCTAAACCTTCAAACCCTTTATTTAAAAATTTTTGCAATAATTCTATTAACATCATTCCGGCTCCCACAACAATCGTTTTTTTATTTATCTTTTTTATTTTATTGTTTTCTATCTTAATTATTATTCCCTGATATTTTTTATCAGAAAATAAAATATTTGAACCATTCCCTAAAATAAAAACAGGCAAAGAATTCTCTTTTGCCCAATGTAAAGTTTTTATCAATTTATCTTTTGAAGATATTTTTGCAAAATATTTCGTTTTTCCGTTGATACGAAAAGTATTGTAATTTTTGAGCGAAACATTTTCTTTTATCCAATGAAGAGTTTTCATAAGAAATGGGGCCTGGAAGGGTATACTCCTATACTATTTGTTATAAGTGAGTGCTCAGCCTCCAGGACCCCAAATAAAGTGTAAACATATTAAATCAAAAGTCAACCCACACACCATAAAAAATTCCCGCTCTGTAAACAGAGCGGGAATGCAACAAATAGTTGGGTTGTTTTGATGAAAAACAAAGTTTTTTATTAAAACAACAAACACCCACTTGATTCTTATTATACTCTATTTCTACACAAAAATCAACCCCTAATGCGTAGGGATCTCAAAAGGTATCCTCCATGCCTTTAAAGCAATGATAATATCAAAAAATATATTCCTATTTTTCAAATAATAAAAATCATATTTCAATTTCTCCTGCGCATCCTCTACTGAAGCGCTGTGTGGATAATTAATCTGCGCCCAACCAATCACCCCTGGCTTAACCAACAAACGAAACTGGTAAAATGGAATCTTTTTCTTGAATAAACTAACCAACTTCTTTTCCTCTGGCCTAGGACCAACAAAAGAAACATCGCCTTTGATAATGTTTAAGACCTGAGGAATTTCATCCAAATGCAAAAATCTAAGAATCTTTCCAATCCGAGTTACACGAGGATCGTTTTCTAATGTCCAGGAAGGTCCAATTTTATCAGATTTATCAAACATAGTTCTAAATTTATAAATATAAAACTCTTTATCCTTTGTGCCAATCCGTACAGATTTGTGCAAAACAGACCCATTTGAATCCAATTTAATCAACAGCGCAATAATCGGCCAAAGCGGCAAAGAAAGAATAAATAATATAATACCACCGGAAATATCAGAGACCCTTTTTAATGTCTCGTATAACTCCCAGTTCTTACTGTAATAATTTTCCAAAAACCATGATGATGGAAGAAGATCAACCGGAGTTTTTTGTAAAACAGATTCGTAAAAATCAATAATATCAACAACTTTTAATTTGAGCCTGGCGTCAGGAACGTAAGAAAGCAAAGAATCAAATAAATTAGAATCAATTACAAACAGATCAATATCACTTTCTTTTAATTCTTTTGCTGTTTGGCTTATTTCTTCTGGAGGCAAATTTTTAATTACGTCATATCCAATCTGAGGATGTTTTTTCAAAAACATATTTATTTCACTGGCTTCTTTTATTTTAGAAATAATCAAAACATTAATTCTAGGAATTTTTATAATACGATTGAAAAGAATCCTCCAGATTAGAAAAAGGATAAAAGAAAAAGCAAGAGTTAAAAACAAAACTTTTTTAGGAGCAAAAGAAGGAACAAATAAATAAAAATAAATAACAGAAATAATAGTTGCTAAGCTAAATAGCTTAAAAACCATTTCAAAAAACTTTTTCCTGTTAGCTGCATGTCTTAATTCATAAAGATGGCTTATAGAGAATAAAATAATCCAAATTAAGAAAATAAAAGAAAAAGGCAAAAAACACTGGGAAAATATCTCTCTATTAAAGGGTAAACCATGTCTTAATAATATTGCAAAATATAAGGATAAATAAAAGACCAGTAAATCCCCTGTTATTAAAAACGTAGATTTTATTCTATTTTGCAACATTTTCTAAAATTGTTTCCATTATTTTAAAGGCCTAAAACTAAACTTATATTTTCTTGGAAAGCCCTGCTTTAAAAATCCCGTAAAACGAATGGTTTTTGCTGGAATTTTAATCCCATAAGACGGAGAAACTTTATCCTCTATAATAGCACAGTTTAAAGCTTTAGGGGCGGAAAATATTAAAGAACCATTATTTCCTATAAGAATAACGTCTTTTTCTTCTGCTTTATCTTCTTTAACCCAAATCTTAATTTTAGGAGAAAGATGAAAATTCCATTCTAATTCATGATCCCCTTTTCCTTTAAATTTATCTTCTATAAATAAAACTCTTTCTTTTCTATTAAAAGAAAATTTACGATTATGAACAACCGAATATCTTAATCTTTCATAACAATTATGTTCTGCTTCTAATACAATATCTTCATTATTTGTTTTCCATTGATTTACTGTCAATTCCCCTGTTTGTTCTATATAAAACGGATCTTTGAATATAGGATTTTGCTCTTGATGGTCTATCATAACTGTATTATGGGCTCTTGTTTTACGGAATCTATTTCTTGCTTTAAAATCAGGCGTATAAATATAAGTCCCTGGATCAAGTATAAAATCATTTCCAAGCATTGATAATTCAAAACTCAAGATATCATTATGTACATGGCTTCCTCCTTTTCCATAACAACATTTATTCCTACCTGTAATCAAATAAAAGTCTTTATCTCTCATAATATAAAACCCTGATTTAGAAAAAGATTTACTGAGTTTTTCTGTATTTTCTAATTCTAAAGTTTTTCCAAAAACATAATTGTAAAGTTTAAACAAGACAAAATGATTCTCTTTGTCCCAATTATAAAAATCTTCCCAAACTATATGCAACCTTCCATCATCTGCATCCCCTATCTGCGGCGCCAAACCATCAGGCTTTGTATAGTATTTAGAAAACTCAACCATTTTCTCTAACTTATCCAAGAATTCTAAAGATAAATTAATGTTATTCCCTTTACATAACCTTCCTGCCCATAAAAAGAGCTCTGTTGCATAACGATGATAAGCGATTGAAAGCTCATAATCCACACCATCATTATAAACCTGGAACTTTATTTCTTCTTCTAATGCCTTTAAACCTTTTTTCAACCATTTTTTTGACTCTTTAAATTCTGGAAACATTATTCCCAAATAAACCAAACCAACAATATCAGACAAATAATGATTTGATCTAATTTGGGTATATTCCAAGTTCCTATAAATAAACTTTCCATGCTCAATTAAAGAACTTAGAAATTTCTCTAAAAACCCCTTCTCTAATTTATTACTTCTATTTTGTTTACATTTTGCTACTATTATTTCCCAGCTAAAAATCCAATTACAAGCTCTTATCGCCACTTCCATAGCATTAATCCAATTAGGACCAAAATAAACAGGGTTCTTTTCTATCCAATCTGCAATCAATTCTTGCCATTTTTTAAGATATTTTTCCTCTCCTGTTTTATAAAAAGCCAAGGCTAAGGGAATTGCATATTGAAAACGGGATAATTCCCATACCATTTTTATATCCCATCCTTTATTATAGGAATGAATAAATCTTTCTCTTAAATCCAAATAAAACAAACTAGGCCAAATATGGCCTGATTTAATATCTTGATTCCACTTAATATTCCTTAAAACTTTAGGATTTATACCTAAAAAAGTAAATTCATTATTACAAATCCTGTCAGCATTATCTATAACAAAATCTTGATTAGCCAACTTCTCCAAAAGATTTACATCAAAAGACTTTGGTTCTTTTCTTTTAATAAAATGCTTTCTTAAGTTTTTATACGTCCTCTTAGATATTTCTTTTTTTAAATCAATTTTTCTCTTTGATATAAATCTTAAAAATTCGCCTTCTATAAACTCCCTAAAATACAAAAAAGCCACTTTTGGATGAAAAAAGGCTTTTTTAATCCGTTTTAAAGTAATTCTTGCCATAATTTTGTTTAAACTCGATAATTTTGAAGGTAGGGTTATCAAAAAATCGAGTTTATTTTAAAGCCTAGGAACTTAATCTTTAAATATTAAACAAATTTTAATATCAAAAAAACTGTTAATGCCGTATAAATACCTGCAATAATATCATCAATTACAATCCCCCATCCACCATAAAGCCTTTCACTTACATTAGCAGGATATATCTTTATGGCGTCAAATAAACCATAAATAAACAAAATTGAAATAAACATAATTACAGATAGATTTGTAAACCAAATTGTAGCTATTAATACACCAATTACTTCATCAATGATAATCTTCTTACAATCTGTCTTTTGAAAAAGTTTTTCTGCTTTCGTACTTAAAGGAATAGCTAAAACAATAAGGATTAAAGTAATTAAGATTTTATTGAAAAGAGGTAATGGATGAACTAAATACGCAATTACAGCCGCAAAAGCTACTCCTATTGCTCCAGGGAAAATTGGGCTATAACCAAGACCAAAACATGTTGCAAAAAACTTTACAAAAAGGTTTCTACTGTTTTTAAAATTCATTATTGATGTTCTTTTTTCTTTTTATAAAAGAAATGAAATAAACCAAATAGAAAACTAAAAATAAAATACCAAATATTCAAAGATGTATTAATAATGGCTCCACCTGCATAAACTCTTATCGCATAAGTTAAAGCCACAAAAACAGAATTAACAAAACGTACTTTTTCTAACCATAAGCTATAAACAATATCTAAGACAATGAATAAAGAAAGTAAAACCGTAAATCTTAAATTAATTTTCAAAGCAAGCCATAGACTTAAAACTATTAAAATCAAGCAAACAGATAAAGCAATGCCGGAATTTAATTTACCTGAAGCAATAGGCCTTTTAGATTTTTCTGGATGTTTTTTATCTTTTTCTATATCCAAAACATCATTCAAAATAGAAACTGCACCAGCTGATAAACTAAATAAGAAGAATGCCTCTACTGTTTTAAGAAAAAACCCCAAATCGAATATTAATCCAGCAAGAATTAAAGGAATAAAAACAAAAAGATTTCCAATCCACTCCTTCAATCGAAAACTTAAAAAGATATAATATAACGTATTCATTTCTTTACCTCATATTATACATTATTTTTGATATCTTTTCTTAAAAAACCTCTTACTCTCTCAAAAATATCCCTAATTTCAGCTCTTCTTGGCACAAAAACATCATAAAAACCCAATCCTGTTTCTTAAAAATAAATGATTAAAACCTAAAATAATTTTTCTAATTTATTTAAACAAACATCAATTGTAAAATTATTTAAGGCATATTTAAAACCATTATTACCTAATTCTTTTAATTTATCTTTCTCCTTGTAAATTTTTTCAACGATTTCTACTGCTTTCTTGAAGTCGTTACCCCTAACAACATAACCGCACTTAGCTTCCTGCACTATTTTTAAACCATCGCTTTCTTTATGCAAAAAAGCAAGAACTGGAATTGCGGCTGTCATATAACTCAAAATCTTTGCGGGGACAGCTGGGGTTGTATTTTTATCTGCAAGGCAAACTATACCAACATCGCAATCTTTAACCAATTCTGGGTATTCTTTTAAAGAAACAAACGGTTTAAAAATAATATTTTTGAGTTTTAATTCTTCTGCCATTTTTACTAATCCTTCTTTTTCTGAACCATCGCCAACTAAAAGAAAAACTATATCTTTATTTCCTTTTACCCTGTTTGCTATTTTAATTAACAAATCAAGCCCTTGCGATGGCCCAAGTACTCCTCCAAATAAAAATATAAATTCTTTTTCTAAGTTATATAATTTTCTAAATCTGTTTGTTTTTCTTAATTGCAAAAATGGATGAATATCTATCCAGTGGTATATTACTTGCACTTTTTGCTTCGGAATATTTCTTTTTTCTTCAATAAATTTTTTATGTGAATCTGATGGGACAACAATTAAATCAGAATTTTGATATGTTTTCTTTTCCATCCGCTCAAAAAATTTAATGAGGAACTTATTTTTTAAAATTCCCAGATCAATCGCATTTTGCGGGAATATATCATGAAGATTGAGAATATATTTTGCGTTATAGAATTTCTTTATCTTATAAGCAGTAACTGCCAATGGTAAAGGCGGGCTATGAACAATTACAATATCAATTTTTTCTTTAATATTCTTTTTAATCTCACGGAAAAAAATATAAGGCATCAAAAGTTGAGCTATTCCTCTAATAATAAAATTAACTTTATGATGTGGCAGAGTATCAATGCGTAGAACCTTTACCCCATTTTCATCTGTAACTTTATGCCAAATAATATTTTCTGAGGTTACTAAGTTATATTTTGGATAAGAAGTCGCAACCCAAATATTATATCCTCTGCCGTGTAGACCATCAACCAAATCTTTCATCAATTGCGCTGCCGAACGAATTTCTGGCGGATAAGAATCCGTAATAATTAATATATTTTTCTTCATAAAGAAGATGTCGTTAGCTACTTAAAGTAGCCCCAAAAATTTTCTTTAGCTTTTACATACCTGTCGCTTCCCCATCCTTTCATTTTCTGTAATTTTTCTTCTAAATCCAACATTAATTTTGTAGAAACTAAAATTGATTCAATTGAATCCCCATCTTCGTTATTAGCAATCTTAGCACCAATCTTCAAATACATATTTCGATAACTGTTTGTCTTAAACATTCTCTTTTTTCTGATAATTCTTGATTCGTCTTCTGAAAGATACAAAATATTATCAGTTATTCTTACATTTCTACCAGGAACTTTTAATTCAACATGATCTCTTGGTCCTACTCGAGTACTACCTTTTTCACTAAAGGTTGTAGTAAAAACTGCTCCATTTTCTAATTCTATCCATACTTCAATGGCATTATCTTGTAATAATTTAATATCAAAATCTTTAGGTTTACTAAAATTATTAAGACATAAGAAATGATCAATCTGATGACAACCGTTGGCAAGAAAAGTACTTCGTGAAACAGGCCACGTATACCAAAAATACTTAGGCTGGCTTATTTCATAAACAATAGAATGATAAGAGATTGGATCTCCATATTTTACATTTAAATCTTCAAAAGCCCATTCATTAAAAACTGAATATCTTTTATGAAAACCAATAAAAATCTTAGGCCCAACCTCTCTTAATGTTTTTTCAATTTCTTCTAATTCCTTATGATCCATTGCTACTGGTTTTTCAACAACCGCATATGCCCCTTGCTTTAAGGCATAAAGTGCTATTGGGGCATGAGTGTGATTATAGCTAGCTACAAAATAAACGTCATATTTTTCATTATCCCGAGGGAAAGGGCTTGAATCCCATTTTTGTGCACTTCTTTCCCAAATTTGTGTTGAGTCTATCTCGTGAATAGTTGTAATATTAACAAAAGGTTTCATGAAAGTAACAATATTCGTTTTGGCATAATTGCCAAAACCAAAAAGAACTCCTGTCTTTCTCTGGGAATCCAGTTTTTTCACCTCACCCTTTATTTCTCTTATTTTTGTCGGAGTTTCGATATCAAACTTTTCGCAATTATTCCAGTTAGTACTTTTAATTTCTTTAATTAAATCTTCCTCTAATTTTTTTCTTAATTCTTCTAAAATATCCCTTCCTGAATAAATGCTCCAACTAATAATTTCTTCCCACCATCGATTTGATTTATTTTTTTGTTCTAAAGGATAAAGTAAAATTTCTTTAGATGGTAGTTTAGGCAAAATTGTTTTGTCAATATTAAAAATAAACTCTTTAGGTAGAGTCAAGCGTTCCACTAAAGGAGGATGAAATGGTGCAATAAAAGCCACCACATCATTAACTTTAAATTCTGAATTATTCCCTGTTTCAGTGATTTTTCCTATACCACATGAAACATATTTGTCATTACGTTTTTGTTCGCGCCATCGAGACCAAGCTTTTGTAAATAATCCATAAGGACCAACTACTGGCAAATATCTCAAAGCCATTTTTAGACTTTTGGGCCTAATATAATATGCGCCTTCTATCTTTTCCAAATTTTTCCAAGCTAAAACTTGAATTCTGTACTCTTTTCTATTCCGATTGTAATCCAAAAACCCATTCTTCCATTTTTTACCTACAAGTATTCTCATAATATTATTTTTGTATTTTTGAATTTATTTTTATGTTTTATAATTTTAATATATTCAATTATAACACAGAGCCTGTTTGCGGAATATTTTTTCTTTTGCTAAAACCACTGGTTTAGATCGATTCTTTTATCATTTTTTTTGAAAATAAATTTACGAAACGATAAAAATCATAAAATATTCTTTTAACAAAAAATCTTACTCTCTTTTTGATAGTTCTCCTTATAATGCCATGATGAAAATCAGGATCAAATTGCTTAACATCTTGAATTATTGATTTAATTTCTTCAATATAGGGACGATATACTAATTCTTTTATTGATTTATTTATTCTATATGCTCCATCCGTTAAAGTAAATGAAGTCTCATTATGAATACTAAAACTATGATAGTGATAAAATACTAGCCTTGTATCTTTTATATAAATCACATCATCTTTCAAGGAAATATAATATTTATTAGCATTCCAGGGGCCTAAACATAATTTATTATTTTGTAAAACATGAATCCCCTTAAATCTGGTCGGCCAATCTTTTAAATATATTTGATCTGCCCCCTGCATATTTTGATTTTTATAATTCCTCCAAAATAACAAACTGCTAGGCCTTCCGTAACAGCGTTCAATAAGCTTTTTACGCCACCATTCTAAAACTTTAATACTTTCCGGGTGATTTTTAAAAATAATAAATTGTGTATTATAAGGTGCTTGCGATAATAATCTTTTATATTCAGGAGAAAGATCGCTTTTTGTTATTAATATAGAATTACCATTAAACTCGTCAAAAAAAGGCTTGGGATTATTATAAAAAAATAAGTCAGCATCCAAATAAGTCATCGTTTCTAAATTAGGATATTTTTTAAATAGAAATAATACTAGAGAAGCTTTAGTTGTCCATAAATATTCTGCATGAGTACGAGTATTTTTAATTGATAACAAATCAGTATCTTCTTTTTCAAGTTCTTGTAAAGTAATTAATTTAACATTACTCAAATTCATTTTAGATAAAAGATTATAGGTAATTTCATCACCACATAAAACAAACAAAACAAAATCACTACATGTGTTTTGTAAAGAACGATATAGGGCTATCCCTTTGTACAAATAATTTTTATCAAAAAAAGTATAAAAATTATAAGACATAATTTAGAATATTTATATTAGAGTAATTACAGAATTATTACTTATAAGGACCTAACTGTTTTGTAATTCCATGATAAAAACCTTTTAGAGAATATGCAAAGTATTTCCAGTGGGGCTTACCCAAAATAGTATATCCAACAATATTTTTTGCAGATTTAATAAAAAGGTTTATTCTTCTCCCAAATGTTATATGTTTATTTCTTAAAGCTAAATGAATTGCGTTTCGGACTATATAATAATATCTAATGGGAGACCTAATAGTGGATAAATGCCATCCGATCTTTATCACCTCTTCACCGGCGTGGTGTCTGATAACAACATCACTACAGCCAATTAATTTATAGCCTTTAGCTCTAACTCCCCATCCCCACTCTAAATCAACCCAATCTATAAATAATTCTTCGTTCATAAAACCAATATCATCGAACACTTCTGATGGAATAATCATTCCTGAAGCCATTACTTCAGTAATTTCGTGACAACCATGCTTGAAGTTTAAAGCTTTATTAAAAATACCATTAAACCAAATAAACTTTTGCATCTTGCCCCCCATATTTATTGTTGAAACAGCGGGAGTAATGGCGGCTATTCTTAATTTGTCAGATGTTTTATAATAAGCTTCGATCATTTTATCCACATAATCATTTGGATAAAAAGTATCTTGATCGCTTAACATAACAAAATCAGCTTTATTCTCTAACGCTTTTTTAATACCAACATTTTGAGCGTGAGCTATGCCAGTATTTTGGCTAAGCGTAATAACCTTAATATTATTCTTCTCTTTTAATAATTGAAGATTTTGAAGTATATCGCTACCATTTGGAGTATTATCTATAATTAATACCTGGCTTACTTGTTTATAAATACTTTGTATAGTCTCAGTAATAATTTGACTATCCGGGAAGTAAGCCACTACGATTGCTATAACCTTAACTTGATTCATATTTAATATATTTTTTAAATACTTCCTCTAATTGCTCTGTGGCTTTATCCCAGGTAAATCGTTTAATGTAGTCACAACCATTTTGAGCGATCTCTTCCCTTAGATCTTTATTTTCTATCAATTTTATCACATTTTGAGCCATTTTCTTAATATCTCGAGGAGGTGAAACCAAAGCAGCCTTGCCCGGGATTGTATAATCTGGCACAGCTCCAACGTTGGTTGTAACAACCGCTAATCTACAAGCCATCGCCTCCATTGGTGGCATCCCAAATCCCTCAAATCGACTTGGAAAAAGAAATATGTCGCAAGAATTATAAATCTTCCTGAGCTCGGTATTAGATGGTTTTAGGTAATACTTAGCATAGACAGGTATATTTTCCCCCTGTTCTGGACCAAATAGAATAAGTTGGATATTAGAAATTTTTCCCTTTACAATTTCAAAAGCCTTAATTCCGTCTTCAGTACCTTTCCATTCTTCTCTTCGATAAGGTATCAAAATTTTTATTCTATCATCTGTTCTTTTATTATTTTGGGGGTAAAATTGTTCCCGATCCGGAGAATGAAATATCAAAGATTCAACTTTTACACCCACCTCATCTTCAAGTATGTTCTTCAACCAAGTTGAATTTACAATGATTCGTAAACCGAGTTTATAGCTATTATCAACTTTTTTCTTTGGACCTCCCCAAATTTCATAATGTTGAGCTAGATAAAACTTTTGTCCTTTGTCTCTACTATATTTGCTTACGTAATATGCTGTTTCCCACCAAGTAGCCACTACAATATCGGCATCAGGAATATACCTCTCTGTTAAAAGAGGGACTTTAATTAAATTCACCTTTAAATCGAACCAATCAACATAATTTCTCTTTATAAAATTTATAAAACTATGTTTTGCCTGACTAGCTAATTTTCTTAAATTATACCATCTCGCTCCTCCCCTCATTAGGATCCATGGATAAATTATAGAAACATCGTGTCCTCTGGCGTATAAGTGATTAGCAAATTCAAATACTGCTTTTACACCGCCTGACAATCCAATCCCTGGTAATACAAACGTTATTTTCATAAGTTAATTTTTATCTTCAAGGTCTTTAATACAGAAAAGTTGAAAAGCTAATGAAGGACAATAATAAACAAGAGGTTTAAGGACTCCAGCAAACAAAATAAATAACTTCTGTGGCCTAAATTTCATTATAATTTTTCCTGGAGCAGCTTGCCAAAAAAATTTTAAACTCCCAAATCTGTAGATCCTGAATCCTAAATTTTTAAAATCCTTCACTGTCCAACCAGAAATATGTTTTTCTTGAGGATTTAAAGCATTTGGCCCAGAAAGCGCGTTAAAGAAGCCGTTCGGCGTTGTCAAAATAATCTTTTTTTTTGCCACTCTCTCTATTTCTTTAATCATTTTTAACCCATCAGGTTTATTTAAATGCTCTATAACTTCAATGGCTATTGCACAATCGAAAGAATTATCTTCAAAGGGAAGAAATCTAGCATCAGATAAAACATAATCATCGTGTATTTTCTTTTTTCGACTTTCTATGATATATGGTTCAAAATAATCTAAACCAACCCACCAAGAATCTTTCTCTTTAGGAATAAATTGGAGAAGCGAAGATTGACCACAACCTACATCTAGCATCCTCCACCTATTTTCAATCTCTCTGGAAAGCAATGATAATAGCTGATACCTTCCAAATATTTTAAGATATATATTTTTAAGAAAATTTTTAAACATTACATTTTTAATTCTATTTCTTAGTCAGTTTCTGTATCAAGATTCTAGGATGTTTTAAATAATACAGCAAAAACGGGTAATAACTAGAATTAAAACTCCAGCCAGCGCCCCAAGAATTCAAACATCCTTGGCAATTTTTAATTGATTTTCTAACTTCCTTTGCCTTATCACCATACCAAATTGAAGCAGGAGAATTTTCTCTTACGTTTCCGACTTTTAAATCCCAGAGGTTCAAACAGGGAACAACATCGCCGTTGCACTTTAAAACAAAAAATGTATTTAGAGCAAAACAAGAAAATTTAATAGACTTCCCATTCAAATATAAAAGCCATCTCTCTTGTAGGGGCGAAGGGGGCTGGGTTTTTACTGCTTCAATTATTTTCTCTTTTATTTTTGTTTTATCTTCTTCAGTATAATTTCCATAAAAAGAAGAAATATTATACCAAGCCTCCACTAAATCTATATTCAATTTTTTTGTATAATCTCTCACTCCTTGAAGCGAATCGATAGTAAGGTCAGAAATCACTATTCCGGCAACCACACCTAACTTATCCTTATATTTTTTTCTCATATCAACTAATTTATGCAATAACCAATCTGCCTTCTCAAAATTCCCTTTCACTCCCCTAATCCTATCGTGTGCTTCTCCTATACCATCAAGAGAAACTCCTACATCAAGATTAATATCATTCTGCATCGCTGTATTAACAAGCTTAATCGTTCTTTCTGGTAATAAAGCATTGGTGCTTAATTGCAACCTTGCTTTAGGCAAGGCCTTATGCAATCCCAAATATATTTTCTCTAAATCATCTCTAACCGTAGCTTCACCGCCTGTACCTATGATATATTTTACATCTCTAAAAAGTTTATCTCTGAAAACATTTTCTATTTCTTCCGGTGTCAAAGGATTTTCAGTCGGTTTTTTACGCCAAATATTACAATGATTACAACGGGAATTACATCTATCGGTAATCATCAAAACCACCCACTTAGGTTTAAGGGAAATATTTAGTTTCTTAAAAAGCAAATTTCTCGGCGTAGATACTAATCTTGCAATGTTTCGGTTAAATTTTTGGATTATCTCCTTTTTATATTTCATTTTTAGATTTTAGTTCTGCCCCTTTTAGGTTTTTAATTATACTAAACCCTGATCACGTAATTTACTTACTATAATTCGAGTTGTTTTTCGAGACTCTCTCTTTAATAAAGGAATCTCCTTCTGAAGACGCTTCTTAAGCATGCTGTAATTTTTTTCTAGGTACATAAATTTATTGATAATGCGGTCTGTGGTTACATCTCCGGCATTTATCAGTAAATCTGAAAATCCCACTCTTTTGACAAATCCGTCAATCTTATGCTCGTAGGAAATGGGAATAAATGGAACCCCTCCCTTCACACTGAATACATCACCATGGTACCTCACATTTATTGTACAAAATAATTTAGAAATTATTATTTGTTGTGCATAAGCATCAATATTCAGAGGAAGGATAAATATTCTCTCTCTACCTTCTTTTTCTCTCTCAGTTAAAGATGTAAAGACCTTCTGTATTAATCCCGTGTCTTGCCTCCCCTGTAACTCGCCAAACAATATAGGTATTAAGAGAATCATATACCCCCTTCTCATCAAATACTGCCCTACACCTATAAATGAATCCTTTATTTTCTCTGCCAATTTATTATTTCTCCCGTATATAGGATGCCATTTTAGATCTGATATTGTCATCCCAACTATCTTTTCATCTTTTAATAACTTAAGTATTTCAGAAATATTATTGTATTTCTTAATATAACTATCAGATATGTCATTTTGAAGAGCTGAATCACCAGTTACATAAGCTTTTATACCCAATTGTTTTTTTAAATATTCAGCAGAAATTTGTTCCCTAACTATTAAAGCATCAATTTTTCTAAGTATAGGCCTTCGAACAAAATTCATAAATTTTCCTGAGAATGGTCCCATTGATGGAGCGTAGAAAAACACCGGTTTCTTTTTTAATACTTTAGAAATTAACAGCTCGAACAAAGAGGAAAAATCACATAATAATCTCTCCCCGTAAAGGTCACCTATATCCGGACCTCCAGGAGCATGGATAACAACATCAGCTTGGTCAACTGCTTTTATAAACTCTCTACCTGCTTTAGTAAATGATAGTTTTCCGAAGGAAAATAAGATAACAAGAGCATTTAGATGAACTAAAATATAACTTATTTTTGGTATATAAATCGACATCGAGAAGGGATGTTCTATTATTTTTATATTGTTATAAGGGAATTGAGAAAAAGTTTTATACATTATCATCATCGTTATTTTTTCTACTCTCAGGTTTAATATAAGAGAATCTATCATTGCTCTTATCGCAGCTTCATCACCTCTATCGTTCCAGGGAGCATGTATAATTAGAATATTTAATCCTCTTTTTGGAGAAAGTTTTTTAATATTTTTTCTCATACCCTTTCTTAAATTTTTGATAATAAACGCGAATTTTATATTTCATAATCTTGGATATAAAATAACTGCTTATAATTTCTTCTTAGGTATCTCCTCAATTATTTTCGTTGCCTCCAAGAGGTCATAAACAATATAATCAGGGTATACCTTTCCTTCCTTCAATCGACGAGAAATATTCATTTGAGAACTACTGATAAGGATCGTCTTACATCCTGCTCTTTTTCCTGCTTCCACATCAGCAAAATCATCTCCTATCATATACGATTCTGTTAAGTTTATTTTAAAATCATTTGCTGCTCTTAAAAGCATTCCTGGTTTTGGTTTTCGACAGTTACAATTATCTTCAATATTATGGGGACAAAAATAAATACCATCTATGCAGGCATTCTTTTTCTCAAGCTCTCTACTCATCTTTTCATTAATAAACTCTACATCTTCTTTACTCATCATTCCTCTTGCTATCCCTCTTTGGTTAGAAACAATAATTACTAAAAATCTTTTATTAAGAATCCTAATGGCTTCAGCTACATTGGGTAAAAATCTAAACTCTTTCCATTTTTTCACATAATTATGCTTTGGTGCTTTTTTATTGAGCACCCCGTCCCTATCTAAAAAAACAGCTTTATTTTTATTAACTTTCATCTTTAATACTCTCTTCAAAATAAGTAGTAATTAAATGGCAAATTGCATCGTGAGCGCTTTCAACAATAGCATATTTAGAAGAAGGTATACAAATTTTAGCATCAGATAGAGGCAAAAGCTTTCCCCCGTCAAAACCAATTAACCCAATTACTGACAAATGAAGAATTTTAGCTGACTTAACGGCTTTAATAATGTTAGGAGATCTACCGCTAGAACTTATTGCCACCAGAGTATCTTTCTCTTGAGCAAAATTTTTCAATTGTTCAGAAAAAACTGCCTCAAATCCAACATCATTTGCCCAGGCAGTTAAAACAGAAATATTATCAGATAAAGAGATGGCCTGGAATCTTTTCGCTTTTTTATCGCCTTTATGACCAAGGATAGTTTTATTTAAATCATTGGCGAAATGAGAAGCAATAGCTGCTGAGCCACCATTACCAATTAAATAAACCCGACCACCATTTTCATAAGTCGATTGAAGAATTTTAATGGCTCGAGCAATTTCTTTCCAAGAAATTTCGTCTATTTTACTTTTTAATTCCTGAAAAAAAATTTTGATGTATTCCTCCATAAATTAATTCTTAAAAACAATTTTGCTGCCAGCCTCTGAAAAACGAAATGGTATTAATTGGTATTTATTTAAAACTTCCTTAATCTTTGAATGTTTTTCTGGAGAACCCATTACCAAAAGAAAACCACCTCCACCTGCTCCCAAGATTTTTCCACCCCAAGCACCAGCCTTTAAAGCAAGATTATACATTCCATCAATTTTAGGATTGGAAATAGTCGAAGCTAATTCCTTTTTCAGTAACCATCCTTGATGCAATAACTCACCCATTTTTTTGAAGTCCCCATTCTCTAAGGCTGATCTAAAAATCGGCACCATATTCGACATTTTTTTTAAAAATTCAAATTTTTTATCAATATTTTGTTTTTGTTCAGCCAAAATAGAATTTGCCAATCTTTCTATGCCGGTAAAAAATAGAAGCAAGTGGTTTTGAAAATCTTCTTTTAATTTAGGAGTTAAATAAATTGGTTCTACTTCAATCTTCCCATTACAGTTAAAGGTGATTTGATTTAAACCACCAAAAGCTGCGGCATATTGATCTTGTTTTCCAATTGGAGATTTTGCTTTATCAATTTCAATATGGCAGGTCTTCTCGGCTAAAATTTCTGGGGGGATGTATTCCCCTAAAAAAGCATAAAGACAATTTAGCAATCCTGCTGTAAAACTACTTGAAGAGCCTAGCCCAGTTCCAGTTTTTCGAGCTGGAAGATCAGAAAGAGAAACAATATCAATTCCCTGTTCAATGCCCGCCTCTTTTAAAGCTTCTTTTACCAAAGGATGTTTTATTTGATCTGGACTTGCAACTGTTTCAATTTTTGAATACCTAACCTCAATTAATCCATCAAATCTTGGATTTAATACTATGTAATAGTATTTATTGATTGTAGTACTCAAAACTCGACCAGGATAACGCTTGTAAAAATCTTCAAAGTCAGTTCCACCGCCGACAAAACTCATTCTTAATGGTGTTTGAGAAATAATCATATTATTTGATTGTTAAATTGTTTTAATTGCTCAAAAGTTCCAATATCATAGAAGCGCTGGTTAGTAGAATAAGCTAGCATCTCTTTTTTTTGAATTAAAATAGGAAAAATTTCTTCTTCTAAAGAAACATTTTTATTTGAAGGGATTAATTTAAGAATGTCTTTTTTGAATACTTGAACTCCGGCATCTACATAGTTAGTTTTTTCTTCTTTTTCCTTATTATAATTAATAACTTCATTTTTATTGTTTATCTCTATATTATTTCGCATAATTTTTGGCTGATTTTGAAAAACAACCATTGTTGCCAACTTCTGCTGTTTATGAAAATAAGAGATTATGTCTTGAAAATCTATATCTAAAAAAGTATCACCGTTTATAACAATAAATTCTTTTTCTAAAATTCTTTGAGCATTTTTTAAGGCTCCGCCGGTTCCTAAAAGTTCTTTTTCAAAAGAATACGAAATATTCATCCCGATTTTTTTTCCGTCCTCAAAATAAGATTTTATTTGATCCCCTGAATAACCTATACACAAAAGCACATCTTCTAAGTTGTTCTTTTTTAACAACTCTAAAATATATTCCAAAAACGGTTTTTCTTTAATTGGAATCATAACTTTCGGAATTTTGTTGGTTAGAGGCCTCAGTCTGGTTCCTAACCCTCCGGCTAAAATAACTACCTGCATAAAAATATTATTAAATTTGATTTTATCTTCCTCTTCTTGATTCAGAGGTTGTCGAAAGAATCTGGTAAAATTGTATTATTTACAAACTAAATAAGGGTTATCAGTTGATTCAAGCCATTCCATCGTTTCTTTTAATCCTTCTCTAAAATCTGCAGTAGGGCTCCATCCAAGTTCTTTTTCAATTTTCTCAATACTCAATGCATACCTCCTATCATGCCCAGGTCTATCTTTCACGAAAGTTATCAATTTTTTATAATCTTTAACTGGTTTTTTTGTTAATTCACCAAGAATTTCGCAAATCAAGTTTACAAGGTCAATATTTTTCCACTCGTTATCACCTCCAATATTATAAATTTCTCCAATTTTTCCTTTATGAAGCACTAAATCAATACCTCTGCAGTTATCTTCAACATATATCCAATCTCTCACGTTTAAACCATCTCCATAAACTGGCAAAGATTTTCCTTGCAAGGCATTGGTAATCATCAAGGAAATAAATTTTTCTGGATGTTGCCTTGGACCAAAATTATTTGAGGAACGGGTAATCAATACAGGCATACCATAGGTTATAAAATATGCTCTCATAAGTAGATCAGCTGAGGTTTTAGATGCAGAGTAAGGACTGTTTGGTTTAAGAGGAAAACCTTCAGTAAACTTCTCCGAACTTTCCAAAGGTAAAGAGCCATAAACTTCGTCGGTGCTTATTTGAAAAAATCTTGCAAAATCAAACATATTATTCTTCAACCAAAACTCTTTTGCCACATCAAGTAAAATCTGTACCCCATAAACATTTGATTTTATAAATATCTCTGGTCCTTCAATGCTTCTATCAACATGTGATTCCGCAGCGAAATTTACCACATAGTAAGGACTAAACTTTTCAAATATATACTCAACAAGCTCTCTGTTTGCAATATCACCTTTTACAAAATGATAATTCGGATTATTATCAACTCCTTTTAGATTTTCAAGGTTTCCTGCATAAGTTAATTTATCAAGGTTTACGATTCTGTAATCAGGATGTTCTTTTATAAAATAATGGATGAAGTTTGAGCCAATAAAACCTGCTCCACCTGTTATTAAAATTGTTTTATTCATTTATAAGTTTCTTTTTATATTTGTTTATGAAATCGTTAAACGCTTCTTCCCAAAGACGCATTATATTTTTATTTTCAATTTCAAGTAAATAGTTTTCTAGCACAGAAAAACTTGGTCTTTTTGCTAATGCTGGAAACTCATCAGTTTTTATTGGTAAGATTTTTGCATTAAGATTAAGTTGCCCAACAATTTTTTTCGCAAACCCAAACCAGTTTGTTTGTCCAGTATTTGAAGAATGATATAAACCAACGCTATCATCTTGAATAAGTTGCCAAGTTTGCTTCACTACATCAAGGGTATAGGTAGGTGTTCCAATTTGATCATTCACAACTTTTAATTCACCTTTTTCTTTTGCAAGTTTTGCAATAGTTTTTACAAAATTCGATCCGTTTATTCCATAAAGCCAGGAAGTTCTTAAAATTAAGTGATTTGGATTAAACTGTTTTGTAAACTCTTCCCCAAAAAGTTTTGATTTACCATATATAGATAACGGATTTGGCTTATCAAATTCATTATAAGGTGAATTTTTGGTTCCGTCAAAAACATAATCGGTGCTGAAATACACAACTTTTGCTTTTACCTTAAAGGAAGTGGATGAAACATTCTTTGCCCCTACAGAATTTACTTGATAGGCAAAATTTTCTTCTTCCTCTGCTTGGTCAACTTTAGTATAAGCTGCACAATTTATGACAACATCTGGAGATAATTCAAAAAATTTATTTGTAAGTCCTTTAAAATCAAGTATATCAAGCTCATTATGATTAAAAGCAAAAACTTCTGCTTTATCTTTCAAAAAAGCCGTAAACTCACTCCCTAATTGACCACTTGCACCAAGTATTAAAACTTTCATAATTGTCTTCAAAAATTTTCTTTTTCTAATGTCCTCCTCACTTCATTAAAAGAGAGCAACTTGTTATCTTTATCAGAAACTATAACCTTCTCAACTTGAGATAGCGGCCATTGAATACCTATATCTTTATCATTCCATATAATTCCAAATTCGTCATCTGGATAATAAAAATCAGTACACTTATAAAAGAAATGTGTATTTTCTTCAATAGTAAGAAAACCATGAGCAAATCCAGAAGGTATATAAAATTGAAGCCCACTATCACAAGAAAGTTCTATACCATACCACTTGCCAAAAGTTGGCGAGTTTAATCTGAGATCAACCGCAACATCAAATACTTTCCCTGAAATTACTTGAACAAGTTTCCCTTGAGGATGCTTAAGCTGAAAATGTAATCCTCTCAAAACTCCTTTTTTTGACATCGAATGATTATCTTGCACAAAGTGACCATTAATTCCAATATCAGTAAAATCTTTTGAATTATAACCTTCTATAAAAAACCCCCTATCATCTTTGAATATTTTCGTTTCTATTATTACAAGATCTTTAATTGGAGTTTTGATTACTTTAAACTTTTCCATTTTTAAAATTCAACATTATATCTTTACAAAATTCATTTGCTCGAAATAAAGATTCGGAAGTTCCTGCATCAGTCCACCAACCTTTTAAAATATCATGAGTTAACGTGCCTCGTTGAATATAATTATTATTTACATCAGTTATTTCAAGTTCCTCTCTTTCCGAAGGTTTCATGGTTTTAATAATATCAAATACTTTGGAGTCATACATATAAATACCAGTAACGGCAAAATTGCTTTTTGGTTGTTTTGGCTTTTCTTCAATCGAAATAATTTTTCTATCTCTAATCTCCGCAACGCCAAATCTCTGAGGATCCTGGACTTCTTTTAGAAGTATTTTTGCTCCTTTTTCTTGTTTTTCAAATGATTTAACAAAAGGAGTAATATCATTTTCAAAAATATTATCTCCAAGAATAACAACGCAACTATCCCCGTCAACAAAATACTCTGCTAAACCTAATGCCTGAGCAATTCCTCCTGCTTGATCTTGAACTTTAAAAGTAAACTGAACACCAAATTCACGCCCACTTCCAAGAAGTTCAATAACATCTCCCATATGCTCCCTGCCAGTTATAATAAGTATTTCTGTAATTCCTGCCTGTTTCAATCGATAAATCGGATAAAAAATCATTGGGTACTTCCCAACCGGCAAAAGATGTTTATTTGTAACATTTGTTAGGGGCTTTAATCTTGAACCCGTGCCACCTGCTAAAACTATACCCTTCATATATTTATATTTTTTTGTAAAAAGGATTTTTTATTAATTATGCTCTTTTATGACAAAGATTTTGATATTGTTTTATTGTGTTGACCAATTACGGAATAAATCAACAAGTTTTTTAAAACTCCAGAAAAAGAATAAATAAACTAAAGCCCCTACAAGAACAGAAAAGATAACATTAAGATTATAAACTATTTGTTGAGAAATTACAAAATACATTACAATGCTGGAAAGACCAGCACTCAAAAAAGTAAAAAGAAATTTTAAATTAAATGGTTTGATTGGAGTAAATTTTAATGTAAATTTATAAAGCAAAAAGAGAATTAAAAACAGAGTGATAACTGTAGTAAAAGCTGCTCCATAAAGGCTATATTTTGGAATTAAAATTAAGTTTAGCCCTATATTAACGATTGCTCCTGATAAAGCTATCCAAAAAAGTCTTTTTTGCTGATTTGAAATGATTAATGCCTGACCAAAAGGATTACCAATATAAGAAAGTGCTGCCATTATTAGTAAAATTTGAAAAGCTAAAATTGAAGGAAAATAACTTGGATCATAAATAAAATCAATAATTTTTGGAGCTAAAATTATTCCCCCTGCCACCAAAGGTACAGATAAAAAAATCATCAGTTGCATATAATAATCCCAAGATTTCTGAAGTTTTTCTTTTGATTCTTTAAATAATTTACTAAGAACTGGAAAAAAAGTTATGGAGATAAGACTTACTGGAACAAAAGTTGCTCCGATAATTTTATAAGCAGCATTATACCAGCCAACTTGGATAATTTGGCCAAAATAACCCATCATTATCGAGTCGGTTTGGCTATGAATTGTGGCGAAAGCTCCAGCTAAAGCTAATGGCCAAGACATTAATAAAACACTCCGCCAGATATTTTTATTAAAGCTTAATTTTAATCTATAAATTTTGAAGTGGAAAAAAACTAATATAGAAATAAAGGTTATTGAGACAGCAAATAAATAAACTAAACTTAAATTTTGAACCGAAGGAAAATTAAAAAGGACAAAAAAGCCAGCCCCAGTTATAACTATTGCTTGTAGAATTTTAGTCCAGGCCTCATACTCCATTTGCTGACGGGCCCTTAGAAAAGCATAAATAATCTCTGAAAAACTACTAACTATAATATAAATTCCTAAAATCCAGATTACTCCCCGGATTACTGGGTCAGGAGTAATAAAAAAAGAACCAAGACAAATTAAAATCAAGGCTCCTATACTTAAAATAAGTTTTAAAGAAAGAATATTGGAAAATTCTCTTTCTTTTTCTTTTTCGCGGGCAAGTTCACGAGTAGTAATTTGAGAAATGCCAAAATCAGAAAAAATAGCAAATAAAGAAACGAAAGCCAAAGCAAAAGTGAATTTTCCGTATTCTGTAGCCCCTAAAATCCGGGCAATATAAATAATTAAAAAAAGTTTTAAAAATCGGGTTACACCCTCTGCCACAGCTAACCAAAAAGTATTTTTAACAATAGTCTGCTTAGTTCCTGAGTTTTTAAGAAAAAAAGCACTTGGGTTTAAAATAATATTTTTTATTGTATTTTTAATATCCATTTTTTATTTAAATAAATACCTTATATAAGCCTAAATTAAAAAATCATAGGCATTTCTTTATTTCCTTGATACTCTCTGAAACTAAATTTTTTCTTAACCAATCTTTTTGTTTTTCATCAACTAATCCCCCTACGCCTTGCAAAACATTTTTTGAATTATAATTCTTCTTAATAAACTTGATTAAAAGACTAAAATATTCTTCTGGGGATTTATTGGTTCTTTCCTTTAATAATCCGGGGTTAATAAAATATCCTTTTTTCAAAAAATAATAAATATCAAATAAATCACGGGCAACAGGCAATCCCCTTTCTGTTATGGCTATCGCTTTATGAGTTACCATCGTTGGGATATCAACAATTTTTAACTCAACGCCTAAAAGCCGACGAGTTTCATAATTATTATTTTCCCATTTTCTTTTATTAAATTCTATCTTAATATTTGGAGTGTTTTGTTCATAATCCAGCATAAAAAACACAGTATATCTTTTGTTATAAAAATCTTTAATGCGACCGTATTTTTGAATGATTATTTTGATCCTATCAATATCCTCTGAATTTAAGTCTTTTATGATATCAAAATCCAAATCTAATGAAAGTCGAGGTAATCCATAAAATAACATAGCGGCAGTACCTCCTTTAAAAGCAATTTTACCGTTTAAAGATTTTAAAATATCCAACAAAAGTTCTGTCAGAATTCTTTTATGTTTATCAACATTAGCTCTATTCTTAATCATAAATTAAAAAGAATTAAGAAAGTCTTTGATTTTGTTTTTAACTGATTGCGGATAATATTTTAATAAATTTTGTAATCGTAATTTGTTTACTTTCTCTAAATTATCAATATTAGGATGCATGCCCAAATATAAACAATCTAAAATAGCGCGCTCGGGAGTAGCGATACTAAGATTTTCTAAAAATTGAATACCTTCTAAATTCAACAATAATTCTTTTTTAAGTGCAAAATACTTTAAAGTATAATCAGCTATTTTCCTTTTGTAATTAATTAAAGCCGCTGATTCTATTTCCTGGCTGGCTTGAAAGGCTATGCCATGATAAAAAAGAGCGCAATTAAAAGAAACGTAAGAAGGAGTAATAACCGTATTTGCCAATTCATAAATATTAAAATCCTTCTTTAAACTATAATACCCCCTTGCTATCCTGGATAATAAACCCTTGTCTACCATTCTTTTTATAACAATATTAAAAGATTCCTTTTTAACACCCCAAAGGTTAATTAAGCACTTAGCTGAAAAAGTTGTTTTGTTTAGCTTGTTTAGTATGGCTAAACGCTCTGCATTATTCATATGATTCCGAGTGATAGTATACGAATCTGTATACTATCATTGTATATCTACTAAATTTTCTTGTCAAGTATAATAATTAATTACAAATATTTCCCGCGGGATTCTAAGTGTTTTTCAAATGTTTCAGAAAAGATAGTTCTTCCTGTTTCTCTGTCAGTCATATAATACCAATAATCATTTATTAATGGGTTTAAAGCCGCTTGAATTGATTCTATTCCAGGATTATTAATGGGTGTAGGAGGCAATCCTTTATAAAGATAAGTATTATAAGGAGAATCTAATTCAAATAATTCACGGGCAAGAGAACACTTTTTAAATGATTGAAATTTAGCATAACAAATTGTTGCATCAACTTGAAGAGGAAAATTTGTATCCAATCTTCTCCAAAGAATATCTGCTACCATCCTTTTATCTGTTTCTTCGCGAACCTCTTTTTCCAACAAAGAAGCCATTATTAAAATTTCATAAAAGCTTCTTTTTTGTTCCTTTATCTCAAAGAATAAATCATTTTCAGTTTTGGTAACAAAATTATCTATAAATATTGAAAGAATCTCTTCTTCTTCTAGCCCCCGAGGTAAATGATAAGAATCAGGAAATAAATATCCTTCTAGCGAGACATCTAAAGGAATCTCAGAAAAAATATCAAGATATTTTTTCTCAAGAAAATCCTCTGCTTTCCATTCTTTTAATGATGAGGATGAATCAATTAAGCCTTTCTCTTTCAGGTTTTCCTCTATTTCTAACATTGTCTCCCCTTCTGCTATGAGAAAACTATTATTATTCTGAGCTAATTTTCCATCAGTTATAATCTCGGTTATGTTAGTAATTGTTAAAGGTGAAATAAATTGATAATCTCCTGCTTTAATATTCTTTTCTAATCCTTTTGCCTTTACATAAAACTGGAATAAAAAAGAGGAAAAAATATAATTTTTACTTTTTAATCTTTGGGAAATGCTTTTTAAATTTTCCCCTTTAGTTATTGAAAAATTGCATTGATCCTGGCAATGCAAAGGTAAAGTCCCTACATTAATGAGAAAATAAAAAAGTAATACCGAAATACAGACGATGATAAATAATGAAGTTCTGATAAATTGTTTTTTATTCATTGTTAGTTGTTCGTCGTTATTTGTTTAAAAGTGTAGTGAGATTGCCACGCTTCGCTCGCAATGACGGAAAAACAGAAGGCGAGGGAGATATTGTTGAGAAAACTATAGTGATTAGCGTGTTTTCGAAACAATTTCCCCTCTCATTCGCGAGGGATCATTCACTTCATTCAGAATGACAGAACGATTAGGCGCGGTGGATTATCATACTGTTTATTATCCCCAGACCGATAAAATCTATTAAAAGATGAGATCCACCTGCGGAAATAAAAGGTAAGGCTATCCCCACAATAGGAAGTAATCCCAAATTCATTCCAATATTAACAAAAACCCCAATTAATAATTTAATGGCAAATCCAATCGCAAAAAGTTTACAAAAATTATAAGAAAATGTATTGGCCCAAATAACTAACCGATAAAAAATAAATAAAAAACAAATTAATAAAGCAGAGACGCCAAACAGACCTAATGATTCAGCTAAAGAGGCAAAAATAAAATCAGTCTTGGCTAACGGCAAAAAACGCAAATTTGTTTGAGAACCCCAACCTAAACCTCTACCAAAAATTCTACCAGAGCCAATAGCGATTAATGCCTGCTCTCTATTATATCCAACCCCTAAAGGATCCTCTTGCGGGTATATAAAGCTAATGATTCGGGATTGCTGATAAGGTTTTAAAAGAAAACTCCAGGACAAACCCGCTATTAAAGCGAAAATAATCAACAAAAGAATAATTTGTTTAAATCTGATTCCACTTATAAATACCAAACCAAGCCAAATTGCTCCAAATATCATTGCGCCGCCTAAATCAGGCTGGGCGGCAATTAAAGCCATTGGAATAAAAGTAAAAAACCCAGAGGTTAATAGATGGCGAAACCGCCAAATTTCCAAATGCCGCGATGATAAATATTTAGCCAATATTATAATCAAAGAAAGTTTTGCTATTTCTATTGGTTGAAAACTAAATGATCCAAAATTAAACCAACCAGCCACCCCACTGCTCTTATCTCCAAAAAACAATACAACAACTAATAAAACTAAGGACAAAAGATATAAAATCAGAATTAATTGGGAAGAATTAAAAATTCGCCAATCCAAAAAGGAAAAAACAAAAAACGCGCAAATGCTTATTGCTAAAAAAACCAGTTGTTTTTTAAAAGAAAAAAAAGGAGCAGCATCTTGAGAAGATATGCTCCATAACACTAATAAACCTAGGGCAATCAAAATAAAGAGAGAGAAAAACAAAAGAGAGTCAGTCTTAAACATAATTTCTTTATACTAACTAAGGAGCTAAGAAAACATTTTCCGCATCTAAAATATTAATATTTGTAATTTTCTCACAAATAGTAATATCATCAGGTAATTTCTGGTGCCATTGAATAACAAATTGAGAAGATTTGCCAGAATAAATATCTTCTAAAACTGTCGTCCCTACAGAAACAGGCTTTCTTTTATCATCACAAAGAATTATAGCTATATTTCCATTTCGCCAATTATATGAAGTGCTGTTATAAACATCACCTTTAACTTCCAAAGTGGCTTCAAAAGGTTCTAATTGTTCTCCTGGTAAACCAGTTATTGTCTCAGGAGGTTCGCTAAAAAGTTCATTTAATTTATCCCTTGTTAAGGGACCAACTTGGCCAGTAATTCTAATGCCGTATTTTTTTTGAAAATCTTTTACTGCTTTTTCAGTGATTTCTCCAAAATAACCTGTAATAGAGCCTAAAGGACTAACTGTTGAATCCAACATCAACGCCCTTTGTAAATTAAGTACTTCATTGCCTTGATTCCCCTTTTTTAAAGTCAAAGTAAAAATATAGCTAAATGGCCCAATATCACTAGGTCCATAGAGTTCATGAAGTTTTGCTCTTGTCTGAGGGCCAACTTGACCAGTAGTTCTAATGCCATATTTCTTCTGAAATCTTTTTACCGCAGCTTCTGTTAATTTTCCAAAATATCCAGTTACTTCACCTTCAGGATAAATAGCAGGATCAAGACTAAGAACTTTCTGAAGGTTAAAAACTTCCGCGTCTTTCATTCCCAATACAAGAGTTTTTGTGAAAGTATAAACATTATAATCAACCCCGGGAATAGGCTGAGGCTTTATCATTTTAGTATTTGTAACAATAAAAGGGTCCCCTAAATTAAGGTCTATGCCTGGTAATGGCTTATTCCATACGATTGTTTCTGTCAAAATTTCTATATCAGCTTCTGAAGGTTCAAATGCTACCGCAACATTAGGAATTATGAAATATCTAATCTCATGAGGAAAAATAAATCCAGATTTAATAAATTCTTGTTTCTCTTGATTAGATCCTATAAGGATTACTTTATAAGAAAATCCTTGAGCTCCCCATTCCTGGCTTAAATTAGTAATTTTAAAAAGGATGTCTACTTTATTTTTTTGATTAATTAATAAAATAGGAGAGTCGGCTAAAGAAAGCGGAGGATTATATTTTAATTCACACAAAATACAAGGGTCTCCGCAATCTATACCTTCTTCCCCTTGATTACGCTTATTATCAAAACAAGTTGGAGCTGAACGATAAGTTAAATAAATTCCCCCGCCAATAAGCGAAAAAATGCCTAAAAATACAAAAGCAATAACAATTTGTTTTCTTAATCGTTTGTCCATTGTTCAAATTATAGCATAAAAATTAAAAAAGGCGAGGAAATATTGTTAAAAAAACCGCTGGCATGCCCTACTTTCCCCAAAAGAGTATCATCGGGCTTAATTACTTTCACTTCTCTGTTCGGAATGGAAAGAGGTGGGTCATAATTAAGTAAAACACCAGCGGAATTTATATATATAAAAAAACGTCTTTTTCTTCTTTTCGCTAAAGATAGGAAAGTTGCTTTGATAATTAGTACTCCTCGGCTTAATCCATTACTGGACTTCCACCTAGAGCCTATCAACCTGGTCATCTTCCAGGAATCTCACTCCCATAAATGGGAAACGATACCTAATCTTGGAGTGGGCTTCGCGCTTAGATGCTTTCAGCGCTTATCCCTTCCGAACATAGCTACCCGGCGATGCCCTTGGCAGGACAACCGGTAGACCAGAGGTTCGTCCAATCAGGTCCTCTCGTCAAGTTATTCCTTTATTTCTAAAGGCTCAGACTATATCTTCATCCCAATCTTAATTGGGAGTCGGCGTATGATAAAAAACTAAAAGTTTTTTATCTCATCTGTTTTAAAACAGAATCAGTCGTTACGGGGACTAGTAAAAGTTAATAACCTAATATCTCTTTTATTAATCTTCCCACGATATTGCCTGTTAATTTTACGGTCCTCAAGTATAATGGCATAAATTTACGGACCTAAACAAATTTATTTAATGCAACCATAAAATTACTTCAGGTTTCATCGTTATTAGCCGAATTGTCATTACGGATTACTCCGTAAAGTAGCAATTTCTTACTATGATCAGCTCTCCTCAAGTATCGAACGCCCACAGCAGATAGAGGCCGACCTGTCTCACGCATATTTTCCTTTTGTTACCAAAAGTATGGACTATATCACCATCCTAACATTATGTTAGGAGACCGACGTATTAATAAAGATTAAAAATCTTTATTCTGTTCTGGTAAAAACCAGAACAAGTCTCTACGGGGTTAATAGATTCTTTTGTCTTAAAAAACAAACGAAAATCTACAACTTCCCTCGGTATTATCCTATTATATGACAGGTCAAAATCAAAATAGGATTTCACCGATATAAGTCGGTTTTGCTCCGACGGTTGCCCAATCGGAGCCGCCAAATTGACGGTCTGAACCCAGCTCGCGTACCCTTTTAATTGGCGAACAGCCAAACCCTTGGGACCTTCTTCAGCCCCAGGATAGG
>CAZUBI010000003.1:0-35955 GCA_964618625.1 uncultured Candidatus Saccharibacteria bacterium
ACATTTATTGGCGCAGGAAGATTAGAACTGAATAGATAAGATTGAGAAGAAATTAGAAAACAGCTAAGACTGCAGTCTTAGCTGTTTGTTCCCCAATGTTTGGAGGTTCAACCTCCAAGCATTCACTGGATATGTCGTGCCGATGCCGACGTTTCCGTCCTGACTTATATTATATGCTCTTATACATAATGTAGCATTGTGAGTCGCAATCTATATTTACTGTGTTTAGTTTTATTTCCAAGTATAGGTTATTAGAATCGATAAGCTTGTGAAATCTAAAATCTGCTTGATTACACCAAGGTACGCGTTCACAAGTTACAATTGGACTGATAGATATAGAATAGCCAGTCTGAGTAGGCGCTCCTACACTGATTGTCTGAGCATTAGTAAAAAAACCTGCTTGATTTGTCCAGCCTCTAGTATGGTCTGCATGACGCCAACTTACAACAATGAATACTGGCCCAATATTCATAAAATTAACTTCGTCAATTGTATACCATGTGTCATTTTGAATTCCAGTATAATCAACACTTACTTTTGTCCATTCCATTCTGTCAAAAGATATATTTCCATTAACATCAAGTTTTGCCTCCGGTTCCGTTGTCCCGATGCCTAATCGGGCATTTGTATTATCCCAATAAAAAGTGCTTGTTGCAGTAAAAACACCGCCATCATTAAACTGAACATATCCAGTTTCACCAGCAGCAGAAGTATCACCAGCTGCTGTTTGCCAAGAAGCAACACCAGAGGCATCAGTGGTCAATACTTTATCTGCTCCAGCTCCTGTTAACATCTTAAAACCCTCAGTTATTAAATTTCCTTCAATTATCAAGTTCCCTATCTTTGTTTGTTCTGTAGAACCTACATTTATTGGCGCAGGAAGATTAGAACTGGGGAAAATCTTCAGCAGGAGTCATTTTTTAAGATTGAATTTTATATAGTATTCCTTTGACAAACTCAGAAACTAATTATATGTTGTTTTACTGTTTTTCAAATGATATAATGAAAAATATGAAGAAAAGATTTAATCTTAATTTAAAAGATTGGCAGAAGTTATTGGTTCCTGAATTTACTATTAGCGCTATTTGTATAGAAGATAGAATGGTGCGGGTTTTTTGTTTTGATAAAAAAGTTAATAAAATTACAAAAACAGGGAAATACGTTTTGCCAAAAGGTATTATAGAAGAGGGGATTTTAAAAGAACCAGAACAACTTCAGTCCTTTTTTAATTCTTTAAAAAACAAGCTTTGGCCAAAGGAGAAAAATGTTTGGATTATTTTATCTCTTCCATCAGTTAATTTTTTCACAAATATTCTTAGTTTGCCTGAGTTAGATGTGGATCGTTTTTATGAAGCGATTGTTTTTAATACCCAAATGATAGCCCCTTTACCAATGGAAGAGTCATATTTTGATTGGGAAGATTGGGGTGTATCAGGTAAAGAAGGAGAAAAAGAGATCTTTATTGCGTTGGGCATTAAAAAACAGATTGATCCTTATTTAGAAATTTTAAAGGAAGTTGGATTTAATATAGTGGCAATAGAACCATTAGCTTTATCATTGGCGCGATTTAATTATGAATTTGTAGAAAAAGAAAAACCAACATTAATAATAGATTTAAGAAGAGAAGGAGTGGAATTTATTATTGCTGAAGGTAAAAGATTAATCTTTTTTGATTTTGATTCTTGGCATGAGATTTTTGGAAAAGATATTCCTTCTAAAATTACTACAGATTTATTGAAAAAACATATGGGCGTTGAAATACCAATGCTATTGAATTTCTATTCTCTTAAAAGGAAAAAGATAATTCAACAATTTGTTTTCCTTGGTTTTAACACTCAGTTGGTAAATGTTTTAATTAAATGGATTCAGGTTCAGTATCAACTTACTTCAAAACAAATTAAATTACCCCCATATCTTTCCAAGGCAAGTCGGGATTGGTTTGGAGTAATAGGCGTTGCCCTTAGGGGGCTCATTTCTCGTAATGAGGATACTATAGTAAGTTTAGCGCCAGTTGGTACAGAAAGAGAATATCAACAAAACCATCTTTTAAGCATTATTTCTTTATGGAGTAAAATTATAATAACTGTTGGATTGGTTATGGTTTTTTTACTTGGATTATTAAACAATACTTTTTTTCGAGATATCCAAGAACAATATTATCAATCCACAGTGAATTCTTTGGATCCAAAAATTAGAGAAAAAGAATCAAATTTAGTTAAAGAGGCAAATGAATTTAACAATCTTATTACCAAATTTATTCAAATTCAAAAATATGAAGTGGATTGGAAGGAAAAATTAGAGATTATTTTTAAAGAAGCTGGTTCTTTATCGGTTAATATCAAAAGAATCTTGGTGAGTGCGGCGCCGGCAAATAATATTACTATTCAGGGACAGGCGAGTAAGAAGGCTCTCATAGTGGATTTTAAAAATGCATTAGATAAATCCCAATTTTTTACAAATATTTCTTTGCCTCTTTCCGCGTTAATAGATATACCAGGAGGAGTGACGTTTAATTTAAGCATTAAGATATGAAATTAACCTTTTATGGCGGAATAAGAGAAATTGGCGGTAGCAAAGTTCTTTTACAAGACAAAAATACCGCTATTTTTTTAGATTTTGGGAAAAGTTATCATGAATCTTCAAGATACTTTGAGGAATTTTTAAATCCTCGTGTTGTTCATGGTTTAAAAGATTATTTGGAATTAGGTCTATTACCTAGGAAACAAGGCATTTATCGCGAGGATTTGATTAAAATTTTAAAGAAAGAAGGAGAAAATCAAATTTTTTATTCAAAGCCAAAAGTTAATGGAGTTCTTTTATCGCATGGGCATTTAGATCATGCTGGATATATTTCTTTTTTAGATCCTCAAATTCCTGTCTATATTAGTAAAGATACGATGGCTGTTTTAAAAGCATTTTATATTTCCCGTCCTAAAAATTTAGAGAATGAGATATTAGAATTATCATTACGCGATGTAGAAAACCCAAGAAAAAGAAAAAAAAGAAAAAGAAAGTTTAAAATTGTTGTTAATCAAGAATCATTTTTTATTAAAAATCTGGAGATTATTCCTATAGAAATTGATCATTCAGTGCCAGGAGCTTGTATGTTTTTGATAAAAACTTCCAAAGGTAATATTTTATATTCAGGCGATTTTCGTTTATCAGAGATTAAACAAAATGAGAAGAAAAAGATTTATTCTTTTCTTAGAAAATGTAAAATAAAAGCGTTTATTTGTGAAGGCACAAGAATTAAAGAGCAATCAATTTTAAGGGAAAAGGAAGTGTATAGAAAAGCTTTAGAAAATATTAAGAAAATAAAAGGATTGGTAGTTGTTGATTATTCAATTGGAGATGTTATTCGTTTTAAAACTTTATTAAAAATAGCAAAAAAAACTAAACGTATAATCGCTCTTCCTTATAATTATTTTAATTATCTTACCGTTTTAGAAAAAGAAGGGGTATTAAGAGAAAAGGGTATAAAAAAAGCAGATTTACAGAATGTTATGCTTTATGCTAAAAGAAAGATCACTTTTAAGAAATGGGAAAGAGATTTGTTAAAGAATTATAAAACTTGCAATAGCGAAGACATAAAGAAGAATAAAAAAAAGTTTATGCTTGTTTTAAATTTTTACCAGGTTCAGGAATTAATTGATATTAAACCAGGCAAAGAAAGCTATTATTTAAGAGCTATTACAGAGCCGCATAATGAGGAAATGGAGATTTCTGAAGAAAGATTTGTTAATTGGATTAAACATTTTAACATGCAAGGATTGAAAAATGAAAAAGATGAAAATGGTATAATAAAAAAGGTTTTTGAGAGAGCTCATATCTCAGGACATATTAGTGGAAAAGAATTAGCTGAATTTATAAAAGAAATTCAACCAGAAATAGTAATTCCTATTCATGTTGAATTCCCAGAAGAATTTAAAAAAATACATAAAAAGGTAAAGATTGTAGAGAAAGAAGAAACTTTAATTTTTTAATTTTTTATGGTTATTGATGGTAAAAAATTAGCTCAAGAAATAGTTGAGGAATTAAAGGAAGAACGGAAAAAGATTCCTAAAAAAATCCGTTTGGCTGTTGTTTTAGTAGGAAATAATCCTGCTTCTTTGTCTTTTATAAAACAAAAAGAAAAAGTAGCTAAAGAAATAGGAATTGATACGAGGATGTATCAATATGAGGATTTTATTAAAACAAAAGAATTAAGAAAAAAAGTAGGAGAAATTTGTCGTGTTACTTATAACCGAGGAATAATAGTACAGTTGCCTTTGCCATCTTCAATCAGCACGCAAGTCGTTTTAAATGCGATTTTGCCCCAAAAAGACCCAGATGTTTTATGTGAAAGAAATTTAGGAACTTTTTATACTGGAAGATTAGGAATATTGCCGCCAGTGCTTGCTAGTATTAAATTTCTATTGGAAAAATATCAAATTGAAATAGAAGGTAAAAATGTTTTAATTATTGGGCGAGGACGTTTGGTCGGAAAGCCAGTCAATTTATGGTTTATCAGGCAAAGGGCAACAGTGATAATAGCTAATAGCAAAACGAAAGATTTAGAAGAATTTATAAGTAAAGCAGATATTATTGTTTCCAGCGCTGGAAAACCAGGATTAATAACTGGCGATTTGATAAAAAAGGGAGCGGTTATTTTTGATGCTGCAGTTGTTTCTGAAGGCGGTAAATTAAAAGGCGATTGTGATTTTAATTCAGTAAAAGACAAAGCAGGATTTATTACTCCTGTTCCTGGTGGAATAGGGCCTTTATGCGTGGCCTTTTTATTTAAAAATCTCCTGGAATTAGTAAAAAATCAAGATTAAACACCAAATGGACTTTAAGACTACTTTATTGTAAAATATATCTATGTTTGATATTTTAATTAAAAATGGAAAAGTATTTGACGGGAGTGGGGCGGCTGCCAAAAGCGTTGATATTGGAATTAAAAATGGAAAGATTGTAGAATTTGGCGATTTAAAAAATGAAATAGCAAAAACTGAAATTAATGCAGAAGATAGATTTATCTGTCCGGGTTTTATAGATATTGATAATGAGGCAGATCATTATTTGGATATTTTTACTTTGCCTAGCGCAGACAATTTAATTCGTCAGGGTATATGTACGATTATATGTGGAAACAGCGGGGCATCATTAGCGCCTTTAATTTCTGGTTCTTTAGCTTCTATACGAAGATGGGCTGATCCAAATTGTATAAATATAAACTGGAGGGAAATCAAAGATTTTCTAAGTTTTTTAGATGAAAAGAAGTTGGCAGTTAATTTTGCCACTTTAATAGGATGGGGAACTTTACGTTCAGAATTTACTCAGGGGGAATTTAGAAATTTAACAAAAGAAGAATTAGAACAACTAAAATTAGTAGTTAGTCAGGGTATCAAACAAGGCGCTTTGGGTGTGTCTTTTGGTTTAGGGTATGCATCAGAACAGATGGTTGGTATTAGCGAGATTTTAGAAGTAGCAAAAGCAGTAAAAGACAAAAATGGATATTTAGCTTTTCATCTTCGTAATCAAGCTGAAGATTTTTTAATTAGCGTTCGAGAAATAATTGAGGTTGCAGAAAAAGGGCAATTGTCAGTAGAGATATCCCACTTCTTTGCTGAAGGTAAGCCTAATTTTGAGTATTTTGCAGAGGCTTTGAAAATGATAAAAAAAGTAAATAAAGGAACTGAGTTAATTAATTTTGATTTATTCCCTTATGACAGTAATGCTAAAGTGCTTCATTTAATTCTTCCAGAATGGGCAGCAATAGGAGGCAGAGAAGTTCTTTTGAAAAACATTAATGATGAAGTTATGAGAAAAAAAATTATTCAGGATATTAAAAGAAAAAAATATCTTTATAAAGATATTCTTATAGCTGATAGCGGTAAGCGTTGGTGGTTCTCTGGCAAGACATTAGAAGAAATCGCTAATGGGTTTAATTTAAGCCTAGAAGAATCTTTGTTAAAAGTTATTGAGATATGCGAGGATAGAATAGTTATTTTTACAAAAAATCTTTTGGAAAAAAATATTGAAGATGGATTAAAATCTCCATATTCTTTAGTTTCTTCTAATAGCGGTTTTAGTAACATAGAGAGTGGGAAAAGGGGAATTTGGGTTCATCCGCAAACCTTTGGAACTTTTCCTAAATTTCTTGGGCATTATGTACGAGAGAAAAAACTTTTATCTTGGGAAGATGGGATTTATAAAATTACTGGAAAGGTGGCTAAAAAAGTTGGTATAAATAATAGGGGGCTATTGAAAAAAGATTTTTGGGCTGATATTGTTATTTTTAATCCTGAAAAAATTAATGATAAATCCACATTAAAAAATCCTTTTCAGTATCCTGATGGCATAGAGACAGTGATCATTAATGGAGGATTAGCTTATCATAAAGGAATATTGACAGAAGAAAGATATGGGAAAACTGTAAGAAAATAATTTAATCTTATGCAGTGTTTTGTTATACAAGGAGGTAAATCATTAAAAGGCGAGATAGAAGTTAGGGGTTCAAAAAATGCTGTTATGCCTATTTTAGCAGCTACTCTTTTAACCAAAGAACCTTCGGTAATTGATAATATTCCATTAATTGAAGATGTAAAAAGGCTTTTGGAAATTATTGAAAGCTTTGGAGGAAAGGTGGAGTGGGTAGGAAAAAGAAAGGTAAGAATAAATCCGAAGAATTTAAATATAAAAAAAATTGACCAATCTTTAGTAAAAAAATTAAGAGCTTCTGTTCTTTTAATTCCTTCTTTATTGCATCGTTTTAAAAAATTTAAATTAGCTCAACCAGGAGGTTGTTTGATTGGAGTCCGTTCTATTGACGCTCATTTGGACGCTCTTTCGCAGTTAGGAGTGAAGGTAAGAAAAACCTCAACATTTTATTATTACAATGGCGCAAATATTCATAATGGCGAGGTTATTTTGAGGGAATTTAGCGTTACTGCCACTGAAAATATATTAATGTTAGCCTCTTTAACGCCTGGAAAAACTATATTAAAGGTCGGGGCGCTAGAACCTCATGTAGAAGATTTGGTTGTTTTTTTAAAAAAAATGGGTGTTAAGATTAAAGTCATTTCTCCCCATGTTTATGAAATAACAGGAAAAAAGAAACTTTCAGGCGCTTCGCATAAAATTATCCCAGATCCAATTGAAGCAGGAACATTTATGATTTTAGCAGCTACTCTGCACAGTAAAATTTTAATTAAGAATGTCCGTTTGGATCATTTGGATTTAGTAATTAAAAAATTAGAAGAGATTGGCGTAAGAATAAATATATGTCCTAAGAGGAATCTGTATTTTGATATATTAATGCTTCCCTCATATAATTTGAATGGGATAAGACTTCAAACGCAGCCATATCCTGGTATCCCTACAGATTTACAGTCTCCTTTTGGGGTATTGGCGACTCAGCTCAATGGCACAAGTTTAATATTTGATACAATGTTTGAAGGTAGATTAAAATATATTGACGAGTTGATTAAAATGGGCGCAAATGCTATTATAGCAGATCCGCACAGGGCATTGATTACTGGACCAACTCCATTATATGCGCAGGATATTAATTCTTTGGATATCAGGTCAGGCATCAGTTTAGTTATAGCCGCGCTTTTAGCCAAAGGAAAAACAGTAATTAAGGATGCTTATCAAATTGACAGGGGGTATGAAAGAATTGATGAAAGATTAAAAAGATTAGGGGCAGAAATAAAGAGAATAGAACAATAATTTAATAATATGGTTATTCGTAAAATAGGAATAGATTTGGGGACAGCAAATACTTTGGTATTTATTCCACAAAAAGGAATAGTAATAGATGAGCCATCAGTAGTGGCTATTGCTGTTGATGATAATAAGATATTAGCCATAGGCGCAGAAGCCCGTGAAATGTTAGGAAGAACACCAGGTGTTATTAAAATATATAAACCATTAAAAGACGGGGTAATTGCTGATTATCAGGTTACAGCGGCGATGTTAAAATATTTTATGGATAAAGTTGTAGGACCTTGGAAATTATTTAAGCCCGATCTTATTATTTCTGTTCCAGTAGGTATTACATCCACAGAAAGGCGCGCTGTTATTGGGGCGGCAAGGCAAGCTGGCGCTAAAGAAGCGTATGTTGCCAGAGAACCTATTTTAGCGGCTTTAGGAACAGGGGTTCCAATAAATTCTGCAGGAGGTAATATGTTGGTAAATATTGGAGGAGGCACTACAGAAGTTGCAGTGATTTCTTTGGGCGGTATAGTAGCTTGGTCATCGGTAAGAGTGGCTGGGAATAAAATGGATGAAGCTATTGCTGATTATATAAAGAGAAAATATAATTTAGCAATTGGAGAAAGAACAGCAGAAGAAATAAAAATTAAAATAGGATCAGCTTTATCTACAAAAAATAAAAACGAGTTGGAAATTAGGGGATTAGATTTAACAGAAGGATTACCAAAGAATATTATAATTAATTCCAATGAAATTGCCGAGGCAATAGAGAGCCCCTTGAAAGAAATAATTCAAGCCATAAGATCTGTTTTATCAGAAACCCCGCCAGAATTAGCTGCTGATATTATGGAAAGGGGAATGATTGTAGCTGGCGGAGGGGCATTATTAAATAATATCAATGAATTAATTACAAAAATAACAGGCGTGCCAAGCTATACTGCTGATGAGCCTCTTTATTCTGTGGCTAAAGGCACAGGGGTTATTTTGGATAATTTAGATCTTTACAAAAAAAGTATAACAACATATCGGTAAGGTTCGGAATATTGTTTCAAAAACACGCTATACGCTATAGTTTTTTTCAACAACATCTCCGAACCTTTCTACTTAATAGTTTTAAAATTTAAAATTGTAAATTTAAAATTATCCATGGTCTTCTTTAAACATGATGGTGTGATAACTTTTTTGGAGAAATTTTTTGATTCTGACAAAAGATTGGTTCAGAATCTTCTTTTTTGGGGAGAAGAGTCAGTTGGAAAAATGACAACTGCTGAAGTGTTTGGTAAAACATTGCTTTGTAATAATAGAAATGGTTGGGAAAGATGCGGAAAATGTAATAGTTGTGAGATGATTAAAAAAGGATATCATCCTGATTTAATGGTTATTGAGCCTGAGGAGAATAGCGTAAAGATAGAGCAGATTCGCGATGGTTTAAAATTCTTATTTTATCACCCACAAATTTCTTCTTTGAAAATTCTTATTATCAACGAGGCGGATAAGATGACCGAAGATTGCCAGAATGCTCTTTTAAAAACATTAGAAGAGCCACGAGATAATAATATTATTATTTTGGTTTCAAATGCCCCAAAGAGACTTTTGGAAACAATACGTTCGAGGGTTTTACCTTTAAGATTTACAATGGCGGCAAATAAAGAAATTGTTGATTTTTTACAAAAACATTATTCTTTATCTCAAACTGAGGCAGAAGAAATTGCGGAAAGAGCCGATGGAAAAATTGGAAAAGTTATAAAGCTATTGGATAAAGATTATAAAAAAGAATTAGATCAAAAGAGAAAAGATTTAATAGAGGTCCTTAATCAGAATTTTGCCAAACAATCGGTTTATTTTCAAAAAATAACAGAAAATAATAAAAAATTAACGAGTACTTTAGAAGAATGGCTAAGAGTGTTGAGATCTGATAAGTATTCAAAAGAATTAAATATAGCACCTAAGAAGAAAATAAAATTAATGGACAGTATTTTAAAAGCTATTTATTTAATAACAGATACCAATATTAATAAGCAACTTTTAATGGAAAATATTTTTCTTCAACTATGACAATGTTAATAGAAGAATTTAAAGAACAAACTAAAAAATTATCAGGGGATTTCTTTAATGAAATTTTGTGTTTTCGCACTTCCCGTCCCACCACTGCTTTAGTGGATGATATTAAAGTTGATTGTTATGGTTCATTATCCCCATTAAAGCATATTGCTTCAGTATCAATTAAACTTCCTAATGTTATTATTATTGAGCCTTGGGACGAAGGATTAATGGCTTCTGTTAAAAAAGCATTAGAAACCTCAAATTTAGGACTTACGCCGTCTCAAGATGGAAAACAGATAAAGTTATTTTTGCCACCTTTAAGCAGGGAAAGAAAAGACGAATTAGTAAAGCTTATTGGCGCAAAAAAAGAAGAATTCCGTGTTAAATTAAGGGAGATAAGGGATAAATTGCTTGGGGGGATTAAAGAAGAATTTGATAAAAAAGAAATATCAGAAGATGAAAAGTTCCGTTTGAAAGAAGAAATAGAAAAAGTTGTTGAACAGACTAATAAGACCTTAGATAGTCAAGAAAAACAGAAAACAGACGAGATCCTCAACTCTTAAATCTGTATTGCGTATAAAATTAATTGTCAATGTTTTATTTTCTCATTAGTTTATTTAGTTTAAGCGTCATAATCATATTGCATGAAGCGGGGCATTTTTTATTAGCAAGGCGTTTTGGCGTTAAAGTAGAAGAGTTTGGCCTTGGTTATCCTCCACGAATTTTTAGTTTTAAAAAGAATGAGGTGGTTTATTCCATTAACGCTATTCCATTTGGTGGATTTGTAAAAATTGTAGAGCATAATGGTCCTGATAGTTTTTCATCAAAAAGTTTAAGCAAGAGGTCACTGATACTTTTAGCAGGAGTGATAAATAACGCTTTGATAGCTTTTTTACTTTTTACGATTCTTTTTTCTGTTGGAATGCCAACATTTGCTTTACCAAAAACCTATAAACAGGATGTTCCTTCAATGATAACCATAAGGGAAATAGAGAAAGATTCTCCGGCATTTTTAGCTGGATTAGAATCCGGCGATATTATTTTAGGAATTGAGCATTTAGATAATTATTATAAAGTTGAAGGCATTGAAGACGTGCAGAATAGGACAAAAGAGTTTCATGGACAAGAGATTCAGTTGATTATTAAAAGAGGCGTGGAAACTATGGAAATAGGGATTATACCAAGAGAATCTCCTCCAGAAGGAAAAGGTTATTTAGGCGTAATTCTTACTGATGATGGAATCTTAAAATATTCTTTATTTGAGGCCCCATGGCAGGCTATTCGTTTTATGGGATTTATTACCCAGGAGACATTTACTGGCCTTGGCAGGGTTTTTGTTAATTTATTTAAACATGGTAATATAGAAGAACTCACAGGGCCTGTTGGAATTATGGCAATCACAACCAGGGGATTTCAATGGGGTTGGAAATATGGTCTGTATATTTTAGGGCTTATTTCTTACGCTTTTGCGATTTTTAATCTTTTTCCTATTCCTGCAGTAGATGGTGGAAGAATCTTATTCTTAATGATAGAAAAAATAAGACGAAGACCCATAGCTCAGCGTACGGAGATTATAGTGAATAATATTTGTTTTTCTTTGTTAATTGTTCTTCTTTTTATTGTTACTATTAAAGATATTAATTTCTTTATTTTAAATAGGTAAATCATGAAGCAATCACAATTCTATTTTAAAACAAGAAAAGAGGTTTCAAAAAAGGAAATAGCAATCAGCGCTTCTTTATTAATAAGAACTAATTTTATAGAAAAATTAACAAGCGGGATTTATAATTTTTTACCTTTAGGTTTGCGGACAATAAAAAAAATAGAGGGGATTGTTAGAGAGGAAATGGAAGCTATTGGAGGCCAAGAAATATTGATGGCGCTTTTAAATCCAAAAAGAAATTGGGAACAAACTGGACGTTGGAGTACATTCAAGGCTTTATTTAAAACGCAATCCAAATATGGACAATGGTTTGCTCTTGCTCCTACTCATGAGGAAGTAATAACGCCAATGGTAAAGAATTTTATCTTTTCCTATAAAGATTTGCCATTATATTTGTTTCATATTACTAATAAATTTCGCGATGAACCACGTTCCAAATCAGGAATATTAAGGGGAAAAGAGTTTATAATGAAAGATTTGTATAGTTTTCACACTGATGAGAAAGATTTAGAAAAATATTATGAAAAAGTAAAGAAAGCCTACCAGCGGATTTTTAAAAGGTGTGGATTAAAGACTTTTATTGTAGAAGCGTCAGGAGGGACTTTTTCACGTTTTTCCCATGAATTTCAGGTTATAACACCGGCAGGCGAAGACCAATTTTATTATTGCTCTTCCTGCAAATTTTGTCGCAATAAAGAAATTGCAGAAAATATTAAAAAATGCCCTGAATGCGGCAATGTTCTAAAAATGTTTAAAGGTTCTGAAGTAGGTAATATATTTAAATTAAAAGATAAGTATTCTCAGGCATTTGATTTAAAATTCAGGGATAAAGATGGAAAAAATAAAAATGTTATGATGGGCTGTTATGGTATTGGAATTAGCCGTTTATTAGGAGTAATAGTTGAGGCAAATTATGATAAAGATGGAATTATTTGGCCTAAAGAGGTATCCCCATTTGCTTATCATTTATTAAGTTTATCCAGTGGAAATGCAAAAACAGATAGGGTGGTTAAAAAACAAGCAGATTTGTTTTATAGGAAGATGACAGATAAAGGAATTGAGGTGCTTTATGATGACAGGAATGATGTTTCAAGTGGAGAAAAATTAGTTGATGCAGATTTATTAGGTTTGCCTTACAGGGTAGTAATTAGTGAAAAAACAATGAAGAATCGCAAGTTTGAATTAAGAGAAAGAAGAAATCGTAAAGTAAAATTATTAAAATTAAATGATTTTGACAAAATAATTAAAAGAAAGTAAACTATTAAAGATTATTTTTTATAATGGCTAAAGGTTTTAAAGAAAATTTTTTTCGTAATATTGGGGTTGACTTGGGGACTTCCAAAACTTTAATTTATGTAAAAGGAAGAGGTATTGTAATTAATGAACCGACAGTAGTGGCTATGAATAATAAGACCAATCAAATTTTAGCTGTTGGCCATGAAGCAGAAGAAATGATCGGAAAAACCCCTTCGCATATTAGTGCTATCAAGCCTCTTAATAATGGAGTAATTTCTGATTTTGAAGTAGCGGAAAAGATGCTTAATTATTTCTTGGATAAATCTAAGAAAAAAGGATTTTTTGGGCAGTTTTTAGATTGGCCTCGTTTGGTGGTGGGAGTTCCTACAGGTGGTACTGAGGTAGAAAAACGGGCAGTGGAAGATGTTGCCAGAAGTGCTGGAGGTAAAGAGGTTTATTTGATTGAAGAACCGATTGCCGTTGCCTTGGGCGCCCAATTATCAGTTAAAGAATCACAAGGTATTTTTGTTGTGGATATTGGTGGTGGAACAACAGAAGTGGCAGTTATTTCTTTGGGTGGTATAGTTGTATCAAAAAGCTTACGCATAGCAGGAAATAAATTAGACGATGATATCATTCATTATTTTAGGGATAAATTTAAATTATCCATTGGAGAGAAAACTGCTGAAAGGATTAAAATTTTTATAGGTTCTGCTTTGGATTTAGGTAGTAATCAGGAAATGAAAATAAAAGGACGTGATCTTACTCGCGGTTTGCCAAAAGAAATTAAGGTTAAAGAAGATGATATCCGGGAGGCTATTACTCCGTCTTTAATTAAAATCATTGATGCAATTAAAAGCACGGTAGAAATTACTCCTCCAGAATTAATTGGTGATATTATGGAAACTGGTATTATTTTGTCAGGAGGAACGAGTTTGCTCCGCGGAATTGATAAATTAATTGAAGAATCCATTGATTTACCGGTAAAAATCATTGATGATCCTATAACTTCAGTAATCAGAGGTATTGGAATAATTTTGGAAGATTTAGGAGGGTCAAAAGATATTTTAACTACGATTAGCAGAGAAAAACCGCCTTTGTGATACTATGAAACAAAAGAATAATTTTCATTTTCTACTTTTACTAGTGATTTTAATAATCACTAGTATTTTGTTATTCAAATTCTATTTTTCTCAGGAAAAAACTTTAAAACCTCAATTAGTGTATAGCTTGGAAAGGGGAGGATTAATTGGAAATTATCTTTTTAACTTTAAAAATTGGACGAATGACCTTTTACATTTTAATAGTTTAAGAAAACAATTATCAGGGCTTGAATATCAAAATATTAGACTTATTAATCAACTGCAAAATTTTAAGGAGACAGAGGAAGAGAACATTCTTTTAAAAAATGCTTTAAAAATTAAAGATGAAACAGGCTGGTCATTAGTGTCAGCCAAAATTATTTTAATGGATCCCTCTGGATTGACTGGTTCTTTTTGGATAAACAAAGGAACTGAAACAGGGTTGAAAGAGGGGATGAACGTGATTCTGGAAGATAAAATTCTAATTGGGAGACTAATTGAATGTTTTAATAATTATTGTCGCGGGGAATCAATATTTAGTCCTGAAACGAAAATTAGTGTGGAAGACTTGCGTTCGTCTACATTGGCGATAGCAGAAAAAGATATAAAAGGAAATTTCCGTTTAAAATTAGTTCCATATGAATCAGATATTGAAATCGGGGATATTTTAATCACATCTTCTGAAAATGCTAATTTTTTTAAAGGCCTTTTAGTGGCTAAAGTTAAAGAATTCGGCTCGTCTTCTGATGTCAGTTCTTTGAAAGAGTTTATTTTAGAGCCTTTATTAAATTTTTCCCAAATATCTTCGGTTTTAATTATCACTGACATTATTCCTTTATCACAATGATTCAGCGTTATTTATTAAATTTTTTCTTATTTCTCTTTGTTATTTTTGTTCAAGTATATTTTGGAATGGTTCTTTTCCTTTCCCCGGTTTTAAATATTGCTTTAATTTTTTTAATTTTTGTTCTTTTTTATTTTCCATTGCTTTATCTATTTTTTCTAATTCTTTTAACCGCAATTGTTCTTGATACTCTTTCTGGATTATTTTGGGGAATAAATCTTATGATTCTCTTGATTTCTTTGGGCGGAGGCGTATTATTAACTCGATTTTTGGAAAAATCTCATTTTCTCCCACGAATAATTATTGGTAAATCAATAATTTTTATATATTTTTTATGTCTTTTAATAACAAATTTAGTTTTAAAAACTCCGTACATTAGTCTTATTATTTTTCAACAGTTTCTAATCACATCAACATTTTACTTTGTTTTATCCTTTTTGTTTAATAAAATCGCAAGTAAATAATAATTAACAAATAACAAATAGCAAATAATTAGTTTTAAGGTTTGGGAATGTTGTTGAAGAAACCGTAGCGATTAGCGTGTTTATGAAACAATATTCCGAAGCTTAATAGGTAAAATGAAGAATTTTTATATAAAAAGAGAAAAACACCTCCTTGATCCTGAAGAAGTTCTCTTAGATAGAAAAGCCGAAGAAGCGAGGGGAAAAAATTTAGAAAGATTGGAGTTTCCAATTTCCTCTTTTTTAATAAAGGCGGTTTTCGGGATGTGTTTGGTTCTTTTTTCAATTATTTTTTTGCGGCTTTTTTATCTGCAGATAATTGAAGGAGAAAATTATCAGCGAAGAGCGGAAAATAATCGTACCCATTATTATATTATTAGCGCCCCTCGCGGAATAATTTATGATAGGTATGGAGAACCATTAGTTTTTAATAGCCCATCTTTTAGTTTAGTAATGATTCCATTAAATTTACCAAAAAAAGAGCAAGAAAGAGTAGATATTATAGAAAATGTTATTGATGTTTTTAATATAGAAAAAGCAGAAATTGATATGTTGCTCAAAGATTATAAAACAATTTATTCTTTTCAACCTATTTTAATTAAATCAAATTTGGAAATAGAAGAAGTGCGGCGTTTTGAAACAACAATAAAAAGCAATTTAGGGTTTAGTGTTATTTCTGATTATAGCCGACATTATCCGTTTAAAGATGCATTTGCCCATATCTTGGGATATATTGGTAAGATTTCTCCGAAAGATATTTTTAAATACAAAGATTATCCTTTAACCAGTATGGTTGGCAAAGATGGTTTGGAAGCTTATTATGAAAGAACTTTACAGGGCAAAGCAGGAAAGAGAATAATTGAGGTTGACGCTAATTTTAATATTCAAAAAGATTTGGGCTCTATTGAGCCTAAAAAAGGTGAGGATATTATAACAACCATTGATAAAGATTTGCAGATAGTATTTTACAATTCTTTAAAAGAAAGGGTTGAAACATTAGGTGTGCAAGGCGCTGCCGGTATTATTTTAGATACTAAAACAGGGGAAATTTTATCTTTAGTAAGTGTGCCAAGCTTTGATCCAAATATTTTTACAAAAGGTTCGCCTAGTGAGTTAATAAACCAATATCTTCAAAGTTCCTCACTTCCACTTTTTAATCGCGCTATTAGCGGTCTTTATCCTCCTGGGTCTGTAATTAAACCGCTTATGGCTTTGGCCGCTTTAGAGGAAAATATTATTGACCCTGATAGAGAAATATTTACTGATGGCAAAATTGTTATTACAAGTCCTTATGACCCGCAACAAAAATATGTTTTTAATGATTGGAAGAATCATGGATGGGTGGATATGAGAAAAGCAATCGCTGTATCCTGTAATGTTTATTTTTGGGCAGTAGGAGGCGGTTGGGAAGAGATTTCTGGTTTAGGTTTGGCAAAGATTAAAAAATATTGGTTAGCATTCAATCTTAATAAAGAATTAGGGATTGATTTATTTGGAGAGGCTAAATCAGTATTGCCTGATATTGAATGGTTAAAAGAACATCGGCCCAATGATCCGTCTTGGAAATTAGGGGATACTTACAATATCTCAATTGGAGAAGGTGGTGTTGCCTTGACACCATTACAAATGGCTGCTTATATATCTACTATTGCTAATGACGGTATTTTAATGCAACCGCATTTAGTAAAGGAAACAAACAATTTTGAATTAGCAAAATTAAATGTTTCCCAAGAAAATCTAAAAGTGGTTCAAGAGGGGATGAAAGAAGTTATAAACTCAGGAACGGCTATGTCTTTAAAATATCTTCCTTTTCAGGTAGCAGGGAAGAGTGGATCTCCTAAATTTATTTCTAAAGGGGAAGAAAAATATCACGCTCTTTTTGGAGCATATGCTCCTTATGAAGATCCTGAAATTACCGTTTTTGTCTTAATAGAAAGCCCACCAAGTCAAGTAGTTGCCACTTTGCCGATAATTAAAGATGTTTTGCAGTGGTACTGGGACAATAGAATAAACAAGCAGATAATAATAAATAATGAAGAATATGAGTAAGAACTATGTTACGTCTCAGGCATATAAAGTTCTCAAGAAAGAATTGGAAGAATTAAAAACTAAAAAAAGAAAAGAAATAGCTGAAATAATTCAGGATGCAAAAGAGCTTGGAGATTTGTCAGAGAACGCAGCCTATCAGGAGGCAAAAGACATGCAATCGGTTTTAGAGACGCGAATTTTGCAATTAGAGATGTTTCTTAAAAACGTTTCAATTATTCATCATGCTTCTAATAATTCTATTATAGAACTAGGTTCAACAATCAAGGTAAAAAGTTTAACCAAATCTAGAAATAAAAAGGTGTTCACTATTGTTGGGTCCCATGAAGCTAAGCCAACTGAAGGTAAAATTTCTAATGAATCACCTTTAGGCAGAGCGTTTTTAGGCTGTAAAAAAGGCGAGATAGTACTTGTAAATACCCCTCAAGGTGAGGTAAAATATAAGATATTAAAGATATCTTGAATTTATGTTATCTGATTTAATAAAAGAACGAATAAAAAAGATTAAAAAGCTGAGGAAATTAGGTATTGACCCTTATCCTGAAAAAACTCATCGTCAATTTTCTATTATTCAGGCATTAGATAATTTTTCTATTTGGTCTCGCAATAAAAAGAAAATTATTTTAGCAGGAAGAATCTGGGGAATTAGGGGGCATGGTGGTGCTGTTTTTGTAGATATTAAAGACCAAACTGAAAAAATTCAGCTTTTGTTTAAACAAGACAAGATAGGCCAGGACAAGATGAAATTCTTTCAGGATTTTTTTGATTTAGGTGATTTTTTAGAAGCGCAAGGCATTCTTTTTAAAACAAAAAAGGGAGAAAAAACCTTAGAAGTAAAAAATTTTAAATTATTATCTAAAAGCTTGAGGGCACTACCGAAGGAGTGGTACGGATTAGAGGACGCAGAGGAACGTTTTCGCAGACGTTATCTTGATTTATTGGAAAATGAGGAAACGAAGAGAAAATTTATTCTTCGTAGTCAAATTATTTCTTCAATAAGGGAATTTTTGAATAAAAAGGAATATCAAGAAGTAGAAACACCAATTTTACAGCCTTTATATGGCGGTGCATTTGCCAATCCTTTTGTTACACGCTTGGAAGCTTTAAAAATGAAAATCTATTTAAGAATAGCGCCAGAACTTTATTTAAAACGTCTCATTGTCGGTGGATTTGAAAACATCTATGAGATTGGGAAGTGTTTTAGAAATGAGGGCATTGACAGGGAACATAATCCTGAGTTTACTATGTTGGAATTATATAGCGCTTACAAAACCAGGGAAGATTTAATGAAATTAATCGAAGAATTATTTAAATTTTTGGTGAAAAGATTTAAAAAAGATATTCCTGATGCAAAAGTTTTTCTTAAAAAAACATGGGAAAAAGTTGGTTTTGAAAAATTTTTAGAGAAAGAAATAAGATTAAATCTTCGTGATAATAAAAATAAATGGTTAAAGAAAGCAAAATCATTGGGTGTTCTTGTAGATAGGATAGATTCAAAAGAAAAAATAGCAGATACTATTTTTAAAAAATTACGCGGGAAGATTATTGAACCAACTTTTATCATTGATCATCCTTTAGAAATATCTCCTTTGGCAAAGAAAAAGATTGATGATCCTGAAAAGACAGCGCGTTTCCAATTTATTGTTTTTGGCTCTGAGATAGTAAATGGTTTTTCTGAATTGAATGATCCAATAGATCAAAAAGAGAGATTTAAAGAGCAGGCCAAAATGAAGAAAAAAGGGGATATTGAGGCTCATCCACAGGATATAGATTATATCGAGGCATTGGAATATGGTATGCCGCCAACAGCTGGCTTGGGCATAGGCATTGACAGATTGGTAGCAGTTCTAACTCGCTCATCTTCATTAAAAGAAGTCATTCTTTTTCCATTTATGAAACCCCGCAAATAAATTAAAATTAATTAGTTATGTTAGATATCAAACTCATCAGAGAACAACCAGAAAAGATTAAAGAGGGCATTAGAAAAAAAGGTGCCGATATTTCTTTAGTGGATAAAGTTTTAAAATTGGATGAAAAAAAGAGGAATTTATTGCAAGAAATAGAAACAGTAAGAGCAAAAAAGAATACTGCTGAAAAAAAGATTATGAAAGAGAAAGACAGGGATGCGATAATGAAAGTTTTAAAAGAAGCAAAGATTTTTTTAGCTGGAAAAGAAAAAGAATTTGAGCAGATAGAAGAAGAATATAAAAAAACAATGGCTCTTATTCCTAACCCCCCTTTAGATTATGTTCCTGAAGGAAAAGGCGAGGGAGGAAATGTAGTTATAAGGCAAATAGGCAAAAAACCAAAATTTAATTTTACTCCCCAGGACTATCTTTCATTAGGAGAAAAATTGGATATTATAGACACAAAAAGAGCTTCAAAAATATCAGGCTCTCGTTTTGGTATTTTAAAAGGGGGAGCAGCTATTTTGGAGATTGCTTTAGTTAAATTTATTTTTGATAAGCTAACGAAAAAAAGATTTACTCCAATAATCCCTCCTGTTTTAATAAAACCTCGTCCCTTTTGGGGAATGGGTTATTTGGACAGGGGAGCAGAGGAAGTCTACTATTTGCCTAAAGACGATCTTTATTTAGTAGGAACATCAGAACAAGTGATTGGGCCGATGCATATGGACGAGATTTTTGAAGAAGAAGATTTACCTCGTCGCTACGTAGCTTTTTCATCTTGTTTCCGGCGAGAAGCTGGTTCTTATGGCAAAGATACAAAAGGAATTTTACGAGTTCATCAATTTGATAAAACAGAAATGTTTGTTTTTTCTAAACCAGAGAATTCAAGAAAAGAACATGAATTTTTGCTTTCTATAGAAGAGGAAATAATGAAAGATTTAAAAATTCCTTATCAGGTATTACAAATTTGTTCTGGTGATTTAGGTGATCCTGCTGTGGCTAAATATGATATAGAAGCATGGCTTCCAGGGCAGGATGATGGCAAGGGCCAATATCGAGAAACTCATTCCACTTCTAACTGCACTGATTTTCAAGCCCGGCGCTTGAATATTAAGTTTAAAAACAAAAATACAGGTAAAAATGAATTTGTTCATACTTTAAATGGTACTGCTTCAGCTATGGGAAGGATGATAATAGCAATTATTGAGAATTATCAAACAAAGGATGGAAAGATAAAAATTCCAAAAGTTCTTTGGCGCTATATGAACAGAATAAAAGTTATTTCTTAATAATCAATCTTATGAGGAAGAATCGCCGCGCTTCAAGAATCTACTGGTTGAGAATTAAAATATTTTTTATTATCCTTTTTATTATTTCTTTTTTTAGCTTTGTTTATTGGTTTATTTTTCTTTCTCCGTATTTTCAGATAAAGAAAATAATTATTGAGGGATTTAATCAATCATTTTCCAGAAGAATTGAATTAATTCTCAAACAAAACAATCAACGTTTTACGCCCTTTTTGATTTATGAGATTTTTCCGCAATATCTTGAAAATAACAAAAGCTATGCAACCTTCTTTTTCTCTGATTTAGAAGGTCTTCTTTTAAAGCAATATCCAAAAATAGAAAAAATAGATATAAGGCCAGATATTAGAAAAGCGACTTTGGCTGTTGATATTCAACAAAGAACAATCGATTTTTTATGGTGTATCAAGGATGATTGTTATTATATGGATCAAAACGGGGTGATTTTTGAAAAAGCTCTGGAAACACAGGGTTCTTTTCTAAAAAGGATAGTAATTCTTGATACAAAAAAAAGATTTTTGGGCGATAAAGTTATTTCTCAAGATAAATTAGAAAAGATTAATAAAATATTTATTCTTACCGAGGGTAAAGAAAGTCCAATCTTAATTGATTTTTTGGAAATTAAAGAAGAGAATTTTTTAAACATAAAGATAGTTGTTAACGAGGGTTTTTATGTCCTTTATAGCTTAACCGATGATTTTTCAGAAGTGCTTAAGATAGTAACGGAAATAAAAAAGCAAAAGCTGAAGGATGATTTTAGTAATTTAGAATACATAGATTGCCGATACCTTCCAAAAGTCTACCTTCAAATGCAGTGAGACGCAGTGAAATTATTCAGTTCTTTTGCTATAATATATTCAATGGAAAAAACAGAGATAGATTTAATTAAAAAGCGAATACAGGTAAAAAAAGAGCAATTAGCTCGGCAAGAGTTGTCTATTCCCGAGGAAAAAGAATTAGTTACTGAAACCATTGAAGAAATAATGGAAGATTCTTTAAAAGAAATGCCTCCTGGTATGGATGTTATAAAACCTGATACAGAAATGAAGGTACCTTTTCCTTCTCAAATTGTTTCTCAGACTGATGAATCTGATGAATCTTCCGATTCGGTTATAGAAGAAGCCAACATTAAGCTTTCTGAGCTTATAGGCATAGCAGTAGAAGGAAGTATTCGAAAAGCTGTTAGTACTACCTTAAAAAGCGGCAATGCTTTTTTAATTGATAAATTACGCGATTCTTTGGCAGATAAATATTATCAAATATTAAAAGATAAAAAAATAATTTAAAAATGTTTTTGTTTTGGGTATTATTTGTTTTGGTTTTATCAATTTTTTTGTTTTTCTTTATCAGAAAAAGATTTTTTTATTTGGAAATTAAAAAAAGCTTGAATTACCAATTGTTTTTAATAATGATTCCGCGAGATTTTCCACCTCCAGTCGGTGGGGCAGAACAAGGAAAACAAAAAACTTTTGTTGATTTTGTTTCTGTTTTCGAGCAGACATTGGAAAGCTTAAGCAAATATAAAAAAGAATTTATTTTTGAAATAGCAGTTCATAATAGTTCCCAAGAAATTTGTTTTTACGCGGCTTGTTTGAAAAAAGACACGCAATTTTTTGAAAAAACTCTTTCATCCCTATTCCCTTACGCGAAAATCGAACCAGTAGACGACTATACAATCTTTTCTCCTAAGGGAAAAGTTGTTGGATCAGATTTTGCTTTGAAAGAACCATTTGTTTTACCAATTAAAACTTTTAAGTCTTTTGACCAGGATCCATTATTAACTGTTGTTAACGCCTTTACTAAAATAATTCCACAGGGCGAGGGGGCGGCTTTCCAGATAGTAATAAAACCAGATATTATTGGAATGAAAAAGAAATTTATTGGCATCAAAAAGGCTCTTTTAGAGGGTAAAAGTTTGGATCAGGCAATATTAAAACCTTCTTCATTGATAAAAGAGTCATTAAAAAAGGAATCAACAGAAGCATTAAAGCCTAAACCAGTTGATGAAAATCTAATCAAATTAGTAGATGAAAAATCTCAATATCCACTTTTCTTTCTTAATGTTCGTTTGTTGGCGTCAGCGCCTACTAAAGAACGTGCTGAAGAACTATTATTCCATTTAGAGGCTTCGTTTAGCTCTCTCTCTAATCCTATTGGTAATAGTCTGACAATTAGGAAAATAAAGACAAAACAAGGATTAAAGAAATTAGTTTATGATTTTTCTTTTCGGCTTTTTAGGAGGAAAAAAGCGGTTTTGTTGAATTCTTTAGAAATTGCTACTTTATTTCATTTTCCTCATCCTTTTTTGGAAAATTCCCGTTTAAAATGGTTAAGCGCTCGTAGCGCTCCATCGCCTTTGAATTTATCAAAGGAGGGGACAGTTTTAGGAAAGAATATTTTTCAGAGGGAAGAAAAAGAAATAAGAATTTTAGATGAAGACAGACGGCGTCATATTTACATAATAGGTCAAACAGGGACAGGTAAAACTTCTTTAATGAAGAATATGTTTGTTCAGGATGTTGCTGCTGGAAAAGGCGTCTGTTATATTGATCCTCATGGTGATACTGCCGAGTATTTAATGGGGTTGATACCAGAGTCCAGGCACGAAGATGTTATATATTTTAATCCAGGAGATTTTGAAAGATCATTTGGTTTGAATATGCTTGAATGGGACAAACGATATCCTTTTCAAAAATCTTTTGTGACCAATGAACTTCTTGAGATTTTAGATAAACTCTATGACTTAAAAACAGTAGGTGGCCCAGTTTTTGAACAGTATTTTCGTAACGCGTTGCTTCTTTTGCTCGATGACACTGAACAGACTCATACTTTGAATGATGTTCCGCGTATTTTAATAAATCCTGATTTCCGCAAATCATTATTAGAAAAAACACCCAATCCGATGGTAAAGGAATTTTGGGAAAAAGAAGCGGAAAAAGCCGGAGGAGAATTGGCTTTGGCTAATGTTGCGCCTTATATCAATTCCAAACTAAATCCTTTTTTGGCAAATGATTTAGTCAGGCCTATTATTAGTCAGAAGAAATCATCCATAGATTTCAGAAAAGCTATGGATGAACAAAAGATTTTAATTATCAATCTTTCCAAAGGATTATTAGGAGATATAAACAGTTATCTTTTAGGAATGATAATTGTAGGAAAATTAATGATGGCATCATTTTCCCGCGTTGATATTCCAGAAGAACAGAGGAAAGATTTTTATCTTTATATTGATGAGTTTCAGAATATTACTACTGATACTATTTCTACAATTTTTTCAGAAGCTAGAAAATATCGCCTTAATTTAACGGTTGCCAACCAGTTTCTTGCCCAATTAAAAGAACCAATTCTTAAATCAGTTTTTGGTAATGTTGGCACAATTGTTGCTTTTCGGATAGGGAACGAAGATTCTGAGTTTTTGACTAAATATTTCGTTCCGGTTTTCAGCGCTTATGATTTAATAAATCTTGATAATTTTAACGCTTATATCAAATTAACCATTCAAGGTCAGGTTTCACGCGCATTTAATATAAAAATAGACAAACCAATTGATTCAGATTTAAATAGATTAGAATTATTAAAACAACTTTCTTCTTCTAAATATGCCCGTCCCCGCAATGAAGTTGAAGAAGAAATTCGCAAAGGATACGAAATTTAAACTTTTTACATCGTGCTATCTATTCAATTTATAAAATTTGTTATAGTTGGGTTTTCTAATTTTGTAATTACCTTTGGTATTCTAAATTTATTAATGCTTTTAACAGGAATTACCTCTGGTTTTTATTATTCAATATTTATATCAATTTCCTTTGCTTGTGGCGTTATAAATAGTTATATCTGGAATAAAAGATGGACTTTTAAGAAAGGAAACAAACTTGAAAAAAAAGAATTTTCCAAGTTTCTTACAATTACTTTAATCACCTTTGGCCTTAATATAGTCTTGGCTTCTGCATTAGTAAATCTTGTAGGTCCAATTGGCGGAATTTCTTCTTATACTTGGGCTAATATCAGCGCATTAGCTGCTGCTGGCTTTACCACTTTAATCAACTTTTTTGGCTACAAATACTTAGTATTTCCCAGTCACCCTGAGCAATAGCGAAGAATCTCTTTAAACTTTTAAACTTTTAAACTACGTCATTTTCTGCTACAATATACAAAATTATGGCTCAACTTGTTTTTTCTCGCAAATATCGCCCTAAAACATTTGCTGAAGTAATCAATCAAAAAAATACTGTCAAGACTTTATCTAATGCCCTTTTACAGGGTCAAATTGCTCATGCTTATCTTTTTTCTGGCCCACGTGGAGTAGGTAAGACAACAGTGGCTCGTTTATTAGCTAAAGCTTTAAATTGCCAAAACCGAAAATCCAATGAATTTGAGCCTTGTAATAAATGTGAGTCCTGTAAGGCAATTAATGCTGGACATTCAATAGATTTGATAGAAATAGACGCAGCTTCTAATCGGGGCATAGAAGACGTTCGCTCTTTGAGAGAAAATATCAAGTTTCCACCAATTAATTCCAAGTATAAGATTTTTATAATAGATGAAGCTCATCAAATAACTAAAGAAGGTTTTAATGCTCTGTTAAAAACCCTGGAAGAGCCGCCAGAATACGTAATTTTTATTCTAGCAACAACAGAGCCAGATAAATTACTTGCGACTATTCTTTCCAGAGTTCAGCGTTATGATTTTAAAAAATTGAATCTAAATGATACAATCAAACGCCTCATTTATATTTGCAAGCAGGAAAAAATAAAATTTGAAGAGGAGGCATTAAGATTAATAACTCTTTATTCTGAAGGGGATCTACGTGATGCAGAATCATTATTAGGACAAATATCTGTAGTAACAGAAAGAAATATTACAAAAAAAGCAGTAGAGGAATTAGTAGGGGCTATTAATTTTGAAAAAATAAAAAGATTTATTGATTGTTTGGCAAAAAAGAACAAAGAAAAAGCATTGGAATTTATTAGCAAGATTTACGATGAAGGATATGATTTGGAGGTTTTTAACAAAGAAGTATTGAATTATTTAAGAAAGATTTTATTGCTTAAAATTTCTCCAACACTGGGGAAATTATTGGAAAAAGATACAACTTCTGAAGAAATGACAATTTTATTCAAGCAAGCTGAGTTTTTCGACACGCCTTATCTTGAAAAACTATTAGGAAGATTTATTGAAATTCAGTTACAGCTTAGAAGAACTCCAATTCCCACATTGCCTTTTGAAATATGCATTAGCCAAGAACTCTAAAAAACTATTGCGGGATCGTCTAATGGTAGGACGCATTCCTCTGGAGAATGATATCCTGGTTCGAATCCAGGTCCCGCAGCTATTGACAATATCCCTCCGATATGCTACTCTAATAATGCTGAGATTAGTGAAAGATTGCACACTTAATAATTTAAAAAGTAAAGAATTTAGGTATATTAAATAAGACAAAGGAGGGATGAAAGATGAAAAAGAAAGATCCTATACTGCAGAAAATGAAAAAGAAAGATCCTACACTGATTGATTTGAGGCTTCAGCAAGAATTTTATCTACACGGAGATAGGCATCAAGTATTAGTAAAATATGGTAAAGCATCTATTGAAGTAATGAGGATAAAGGATAAAAAAAGGATAAAATTAGACGGAAATTCAAAGATAATACCTATACCTAATATTTAAGACTAAGGGCGCAGATAGAATTATCAATCAATAAAGATAATATCTATCTGCGCTGTCTTTATTTATATTAGGTTGATAATTTCTAAATATAATAGTATACTTTAAACATTCCGCGGTAGCTCAATGGTAGAGCGTCTGGCTGTGTAAATAACCTAAAGCCCCATCGTCACATGAATAAAAGAACTTATCAACAGCGTGCAGAGTACCTTAAAAAGGCAGTTACAGCAAGAAGAAAAAAGTTAAAAAAGATGGCAATTGAATATAAAGGAGGAAAATGTATTTTTTGTGGTTATGATAAATGTAATGATGCCCTAGACTTTCATCATCTTGATTCAAAAAAGAAAGAATTCGGACTTTCTGTTAGAGGACTTACTAGGTCTTGGGAGAAAATTAAAGAAGAGCTAGATAAATGTATTCTTGTTTGTGCAAACTGTCATAGAGAATTGCATGCTGAGAATTCGCAGCTTCCAAAGGAAACTTTGGAATGAACATCTCGGGATAACGGTGAAGGCTAAAGTTTGATAATATCAAACTATGCTAATACCGTGGGAACCCTGATTAAAATCGGGGGCGCCGTAGAGACTAGATACCGAGACACCTAAATCTGTTTTAAAAACAGACAAGGTGAAGATATAGTCCACCCTTTAAGGAAACTTAGAGATTAGGTGTAACCAGTAGGTTGTAGGTTCGAATCCTACCCGCGGAGCAGCTAAATTTGAACTTAAATTTAAGACCCCAAGTAGGACGGTTAGAACTTTTATTGCCAAGAAGGCGGTTTTTTGGTAAAATAAAATAATGACTTCCAAATGGGAAAAGTATTATTCTAAAACTCCTTTAGATAAGATTCCTTGGCAAAAAACCCAAGCAGATTATTTTACTAAAGTTATAGAAACAAGAAAGATCAAAACAGGTTTAGCTTTAGATTTAGGTTGTGGGACTGGTGCAAAATCAATTCATCTTGCTAAAAAAGGATTTAAGGTAATAGGAATTGATATTTCAGAAACGGCTATTAAATACGCCAAAGAAAACGCCCATAAAGAGAAAGTTAAAATAAATTTTATCGTTGCTGATGCTACTGATTTAAACTTCCTAAAAGATAGAAAATTTGATTTTGTTTTAGATTGGGCTAATTTTCACGGGATTCCGAAAAACAAGAGAGAAAAGTATATTAACGGAATAGTTAAGCACACTAAAAAAGGTGGCATTTTTCTTTTAAGATGTTTTGGAAAGGATGAAACACAGAAACAATTCGTTGTTCGTCCTATGAGCATAGTTTATCTTTCTTCAGAAGAAGATATTAAAAATCTTTTTAGTAAATACTTTAAAATTTTAGAGACAAACAGAAGCAAACCATTTGGAAAAACATCTCCAAGTAAACGATTAAATGAATACTTAATGGAGAAATTGTAGCTCTAAACAGGTTCTAACATCGTCCAGTCCCCGGAGCAAAATATTGACTTTTAACATAGAATATGTTATATCTATAATATCCTGTAATAGGATATTTTTTGTTCTTTGAAAAATACCTTATTATAAACACAAGGAAAGTATTTATTAACTTATCTTAGTAAGCAGTTTTCTTGTGTTTATAATTTAAAAAAATAAAAAAAGAGAGGATGTGAAAAGAATGGCAACAGAATTTTCTTTTAGAGTAGAACCGATGGGTTTTTCTTCTACAAAACATATAACTTGTAAGGGGTTGAGTGCTAGGTTTGAAATAGAGCATTGTGTTATTGAATATATGGAAGGTAGCCCCAATTATTACCGCGTTGTTTGTATATGCAAGAACCTCCAGATAGCAACAAAGATTGCAGAATTATTAAAAAGCCTAAGTCCTAAGAATCCAATATGATGGTCTTAGCTATTTTTCTCTTCAAACATCCATTTTAGAGTCAAAATAAAAAGGCACTGTTAGTTCAGCGCCTTTTTACTTGATTAAGGAAGAGTGAATTAGCCAAAAATCAAAAATTTCAGCAGTTTAAATCTTTGCAGAAACTAACCGGATTCCTAAAACAATCCTCAATTTCTCTAATTCTTCCTTAACTTCTTTCCAGTCAACTGTTCTAAATGCGTCCTGTAGGGGGAGCTAAACATTGACTAACAATATAGAATATGTTATACTTATAATATCCTGTAATAGGATATTTTTAGTTCTTTGAAAAACAATATTTTTACTATCTGCTATATAACTGGTCATTACATATGATTAGTGGTTGGTTATATAGCAGATAGTTTTATTGATATTAATAAAAAAATTTAGAAAGGAGATAAGAAATGGCTAAAACTATTGAAGGAATTATTAAAGAAAAAGAAGAAGAAAAAGAAATAATAAATAGGTGTATTGAATATAAAGTTCCTATACTAATCGCAAAGATTGCTGGAATAAAGTGGAAAAATGAGGGAATAGAAGCAGCTCTTGATGCCTTAGATGAATGGCACAATATAGGATGTATTATTCTTTCATAGCGAAGTAAAGGGTTATTTTAAAGAATTTATTGAAAGGAGGAAGGAAGAAATGAAATGGTTTAGTTTAATTATATTAATTTACATAATAATAGGATTCTGGTTAGCAACAGAGGCGCAATTTTCTATAATTAAGGGTCTTAAGCTTGAGAATAAAAGAATTGTTGAAGAAGTTAAAGAGAACATACTGATTCTTTTACAAATTATTTTTCTTTGGCCTTTTATTGCGATGATTCCTTATATTAGAGATAAAACCCACAGGAACAGAATGATTAATATTTAAAAAAATTTGTTGAAAAGGAGGTAGAAATGAAAAGAATATAAAAAGAGATAAAAGAAGAAAGAAAGGAGGAGATTAAGTTATGGTAGAAAGTAATATTATCGTAGAAAGTAATAAGATGTTAGATGGTATTGAAGGCAAAATAAGAAAGCAAACAGAGGCTTTTCAGATAGCTCATACTAGATTAGTAGAAGAAGAACGATTTTTAAAAAGAATTGTCACAGGATATCAGAACAAAAGAAGACTACTTCAGGTAAGAGTGTGGAAAAAAGAAAAATTGGGTTGGTGCCAAAATTGTAATAAGTTTTATCCAGAGAAAAAAATAAGACTTTTGTATACCGTAGGAAATGAATGGCATAAGAGTCACGGGGATGAAACTTATTTATCTTATAAAAGATTGAGAAGTTTCTGTAATAGTTGTGCTGATAGAGTTATGAGTGTCCCTAGTGGTGGAAAAGAGGAATTTGAGTGTTTCAGAGTAAAGAAATCAAAAGATCATTTTCTTGTTTTTGCTTTAGGGCAATGGATTCGACTTACTGATTTAGATGAAGTAATTATTGAAATAGAACCAAAAAATTACGAATCGCTATATAATATTGGTAAGTCGATATCTTTTCAAGGTTTGCCTTTAATAGATCTTAGAGTTGGAAAGGAAAGAATAATTTAAATTAAATCAAGATGGCGGAATAAGAGGAATCTCTTAGTCCGCCATTTATTTTTAAAAGTTTTTCTAATCCCATTAACCTTCTTCTAATTTCCATCCAATCAATAGTTCTAAACGCGTCCTGTAGGGGGAGCTCTGGACTTTTAACATAGAATATGTTATATTTATATTATCCTGTAATAGGATATTTTTAGTTCTTTGAAAAACAATATCTTTACTATCTGCTATATAACTGGTCATTACATATGATTAGTGATTAGTTATATGGCAGGTAGTCTATTAGTATTAAAAGATTTTAGAAAAGGAGGAAATAGAAAGTGAGTAATTCAAGTAATTCAATCGATTCTTTAAAAGTATTATTGGTAATCGTTATCGGAGCTGCTATTGTTATCATAATTGATGAGATTATGGGTATTGATTTTAGAATTTCCCCCGTCACTTCTCATATTATACATAATTTAACTCGTATGGTTTGGGGGATTGCACTTTGGAAAGCATTTGGAAAATAATTTTGATAGATTAGAAACGGAATTTAAATAAAAAAAAAGAAAGGGTGGTAAATTATTATGAACATTAAGAAGATACCAGAAGTTCTTTTTAATGAGTTTTCTAAAAGATTAGGGAAAGGGGATATTAAGCATTTGGTATATAATGGTCTTGAATATACGTTTCGTGAATTGGATTATAAGCGAGATTCTTTTCAATTCTCAGGAGCAATAGGGATTACAAGAGACGTATCTTCAGGTGATCTATCTTTTGTTTTATGGTCAAGAATGCCATTAATGTCAGAAAAAAGAGGGATTATTTCAAGTTCAACAAGTCCAATAGTTATTGTTTTCTCGAGAGATGAGAAAACTGGTCTGTGGAATCACATTAAAGGTGATCAAATGGAGGAACAGGTTTTAATTAGGGGTGAAACAGAGTTTAATGTTAGTCATCCATCAATTGTGCTTATTTCTTTAATACTCAAACGCGCTTCAGAATTAGCAGTTGATGCAAGTTGTGAAATTTTTTGGACTAAGGGAAAATAATCATAAGACCTAAAAGCTTTCTACTTATTATCATTTTATCATTATAGGTAGAAGGCTTTTTATTATGATTAATAAATCTTATTTTATGCTATAAATTCTATAAAACAGGTTCTAACATTGTCCAGTTCCCGGAGCTCTGGACTTTTAACATAAAATATGTTATATTTATGGTATCCTGTAATAGGATATTTTTAGTTCTTTGAAAAACAATATTTCTACTATCTGCTATATAACTGATCATTACATATGATTAGTGGTTAGTTATATGGCAGGTAGTTAATATTAAATAAAAAATTTTAGAAAGGAGGAAATTCAAAAATGCTTACCCCGACATTTCTTACTAAGGAGATTGCCAAAAAAGCTGTTTATTATGTTGAGGGCATAATCCATGATATGGATAATGTATTGCCTCATCTAATGTGCCATATTATTGTATTGGTGCCGTCAATGAAGGACGACAGGGATAGAGGTTATCCAGATTGGCCGAATTATCAAATTGAGCCGTATGCGCTATACGAATATAACCTTGGTGATCCGGCGAGCTGGCCGCATAATTTTGCTAGCATTGCAAAATGCAAAGCACTACAGCTTTGGTACGGACGAAACGATGATCGGACCGATTGTATGCCTCATCTACTTTTTCCGGGGGACACCCCTTTTTGGGGCGGTGTAAAACGGCATGGTATTGTTGTGACCTGTTCTGGGTTTCAGCCATATCTTGACAAGATGTTTTCCGGTATGGTCGCCGACATGTGTATTGGGTTAGCTTATAATGCTTGGATTAAAACCAAAGATGGTTTTGACGGGGATTTCTTACCCTAATCCGACTACTCTGTAGAAATAAAAAACGCCTTGGCTTTTAGTCAAGGCGTTGCTATTTTGAGATTTATTATTCTCATTTGTTTGTGTTCATAAAATAAATAAACTTTAACATCGTCCAGCCATCGCATTTAACTCCAAATTTCCATAAATTTTCTTAATCTCCAATAATTTTTCTTTCATTATAGTCATATAATCCCTATTCTCCATTATTATAATAAGCTTTGGACTGGGGAGCGGATATTTTTAAAAACAATCGTCTCGCCAAAGAGGCGATTTTTTGATAAAATGAAAATGTATGGCTACAAAAGTTTACAAAAACTATTTTGATATAGTAATACTGCCACCAAAAGAAATTAGAGATTACGCTATTAGTTTAAGTAAGAGGTTATACAAACATAACTCAAAATGGGTTTTAGGAAAAGAAAGTTTTTTACCTCATATATCTCTTTATCATATTTCAGTTAAACCAAAAGATTTTGATGATTTTGTTTTAGAATTAGAGAAATTAGTCAAAGGATTTAAAGCAAGAAAGTTAAAAATCAATGATTTAATGTTATGGAAATCTTCTTTTTCTATTCTTTTAACAACAGATAAGCCAGAATGGGTTAAAAAACTCTATTTAAAAGTAATCAGAAGAACTCTGAAATATTTTGATTGGGATTATGGAGTAGAGAAATTATGGCATATAGATAAACTTTCTAAATTAATGCAGAAAAATATAAAGAAGTATGGGACACATATGATTGGAAGATATTTTATACCGCACATTACTTTGGGCGTATTTAGAAATGAAAAAGATATGACTCAAGGTTTTAATAAATTAAAACTAAAAAAATATAATTTCAGACCCAATAGTATTTATATCTGCGAGCTCGGTGAAAGCCATTCTTGTCAGAAGATAGTGAAAGAAATTAGTTTTTGATTTTATATCTCCACCAAACAGGTTCTAACATCGTCCAGTTCCCGGAGCGGATTTTTTTAGAACAATCGTCTCGCCAAATAAGCGATTTTCTGGTAGACAGATTTATTGATTAAAGGTAATTTTTATTAGAGTATTTTAAAATGGATAAAAGAGATATAATTAAATTAGTAGTATGATTTACAAACACACTCAAATTGGATATCTATTGATATTTATCTTCTTTACTCTCGTTTTATATTTCGGGATTATTTTTACATACGCTGATTTAAACTCAATCGCTGTTGCCATAATGATTTTCATCTTTATTCTTATTGCTTCTTTTTCCACGCTTAATGTAATGATTGATGAAAATTATTTACGGATTAAGTTTGGCTATGGTATATTCAGAAAACGTTTTATACTCAAAGAAATAATTTCAGTAAAGGTTGTAAAAAATCATTGGTATTACGGATGGGGAATAAGATTCTGGTGGTGGCCTCGTATGTTAATTTTTAATATTTCTGGTTTTGATGCTGTTGAGATAAAAATGAAAAACGGTAAAACATACAGAATAGGCACAGATGAACCTAAAAATTTAGAATATGCGATCATGCAGGTAATTAAAGGATAAGTAGCAGATTTTTTAAGTCCCCATCAAACAGGTTCTAACATCGTCCAGTTCCCGGAGCTAAACATTGACTTCTAACATAGAATATGTTATATTTATAATATCCTGTAATAGGATATTTTTGTTCTTTGAAAAAGAATATTTATACTATCTGCTATATAACTCATCATTACATATGATTAGTGGTTAGTTATGTAGCAGGTAGTCTTATAGTTTTATAATATTAAAAAATTAAAAGAAGGGAGAGATAGAGTTATGAATTCGATCATTGTAAGAGTGGAAGATATTCCCAGAATTATTTTTGAAAAGATTCCTGGTAAATCAGAACATTTTGAGCGTGAAAATGGGATCTATTCTGAAAAAAAGCTTATAAAAGGTAAAATTATTTTTGGAAAATCTTTTGATTCTGGTTGTTATACACTAATTGTTCTCTTTTATCCATTCAAGAAAGGCATAAACTACGATCTTCTAATGAGAACAGGGGAGATAAAACAATCGGTATGTGATAAATTATGCAATGAGCAGCGAGACGCATTCGTTGTTTATGGCGATAGGTTTACTTTAAATGTTAGGACTTCAGATAAACCGATTATTAAAATGATGATAGATATAGTAGTAGATATACTCGATATAAATAAAAAATAAAAGAAAGAAAAAATTAATAGCGAGTATATTGACATTAGTTTTGTCAATGTACTCGCTATTTTTGTTTACAGAAGGTTCTAACCCTTCGGCAGTGAGCTCAGGGCCGAACTGCTCAGGGCAAGCATCGTCCAGCCATCGCATTTAATTCCAAATTTCCATAAATTCTTTTAATCTCTAATAATTTTTCTTGCATCATAACCATATAATTTCTATCCTCCATTGTTATAATAAGCTTTGGACTGGGGAGCAGGTTAGTACTCGGTTCGAGCAACTGAGCCCACCAAAGAGAGAGCAAAATTAACAATAAAAATATATATAGTCAGGGGTAAGATTTCAGCCCTTTAAATTCCTTTTCTTTGACTAATGGATAAGATTTGGTAGAATGATAGAGAAAGTTTGTGAGTACTTAAATCGTGCAGCCAGACAGAAGAAAAAGTAAAGTTACTCTTTTTTTATTAAATAATTTTTGAATTTGATAAGTCCTATAATTTATGATAATTTCTTGGTAGTTGTACCTTGAAAATAGGGGAGTCCTTAAAAATTAGGGAGTCCTCAATAATAAGAAAGAGATAGTGAGTGAAAGGAAAAGAACACTATTTTTTCTTGTTAATGTCTATAATAAAACCATAAGGAGGAAAATTTGATGAACGTTCTGTTGGTTTACCCTGAAATTCCAGATACATTCTGGAGTTTTAAGCATGCAATTAGATTCATACGCAAAAAGGCTAGTTTGCCACCGCTGGGTCTTTTGACGGTTGCTGCGATGCTGCCGTCAGAGTGGAATAAGCGTCTAGTGGACGCCAATGTGAGAAAACTTACTGATGGAGATTTGACCTGGGCCGATTATGTGTTTGTGAGTGCGATGGTTTTGCAAAGGGAGTCAGCACGTCAAATCATTGCCCGATGCAAGAAAAAAGGCGTCAAGGTTGTCGCCGGAGGTCCACTGTTCATGATTCAGCATGAACAGTTTGAGGAAGTTGATTATTTTGTGTTGAATGAAGCCGAGCTGACTCTCCCGTCTTTTTTGGAAGATCTTAAACAAGAGTGTGCTAAACACGTCTACACGACAACCGAGTTTCCTGATCTTCAAAAGACCCCGGTTCCTCAGTGGGATTTGATCGATCTGGATCAGTATGTTACGATGCCTCTTCAATTTTCTCGAGGTTGCCCTTACGACTGTGAGTTCTGTGATGTAACAGTCTTGTTTGGTCACCGACCGCGCACTAAGAATGTCGAACAGATTATTAATGAGTTAAATAGTCTCTATGATCTGGGATGGCGCGCAGGTGTTTTCTTTGTGGACGACAATCTCATTGGTAATAAAAGAGCATTTAGAGATGAACTGCTTCCCGCTTTAATCAAGTGGCGAAAAGATAAGAGGGGCATGTCGTTTAATACACAGGTCTCTCTTAATTTGGTTAATGACGAGCAATTGATTCAGATGATGGTTAAGGCAGGGTTTAATGCGGTCTTTGTCGGCATTGAGACACCCAATGAGAATAGTCTGGCTGAATGCGGTAAGGTGCAAAACAGAAATCGTAACATGGTGGAAGATGTCAAGATCCTTCAACGTGCGGGGCTACAGGTACAAGGAGGTTTTATTGTCGGCTTTGACCATGATACAGCCTCCATCTTTCAACGGCAAATTGATTTTATTCAAAAAAGTGGGATCGTGACAGCGATGGTTGGTTTGCTCCAAGCTCCACTGGGTACAAGGCTTTACCAACGCTTGAAGAGGGAAGGCCGATTGTGCAAGCAGGAGCAGATGTCTGGGGATAATGTGGATGGTACAACAAACATTATTCCTAAAATGGGAATAGATGTGTTGCGAGATGGTTACAAAAGAATACTGGAAACCATCTATTCGCCCGAGCATTACTATCAACGCGTCCGTACTCTTTTACAAGAGTACAGACCGCCAAAGATGAAGATTCCAATGAACTTCTCTTACGTCCTTACCTATGTTCTGGCGTTCTTTCGTTCCATCTATTGCTTAGGGATTATAGGTAAGGAGAGAGTCTATTACTGGAAACTCTTGTTGTGGACGCTTTTCCGCCGTCCTCGATCGTTCTCACTGGCACTGATCCTGGCAATTTATGGCTATCATTTCCGTAAAATCTGCGTTACCAGTAAACACGTCCAGTGAAATAGTACCTTAGTAAAAAGGGTTACAATGTCTTATAGGTCTTGTAGCCCTTTTGATTTTTCCTTGAAACTATGTATCTCGGCTTGAATTCAAACCCGGGAGTGGATTTTTTTAAAAAGAATCGTCTCGTCAAAGAGGCGCTTTTTTGGTATAATAAAGATGAAAAGTCGGTAAACCGCAAAAAATATAAATTAAATTATGAAAGCAACATCTTTATTAATAAGTTTAATATTTCTTTTTTCTCTTGGAGTGGGGGTTTTAGCTCAAGAAACAGAACTTCCAGATCCAGGACTTACTCCTAACAGTCCATTTTACTTTCTTGAGATAATTGCTGAAGAAATTGTCACTTTTTTTACATTTGGTGATGTTAAAAAAGCCGAAAGACATGCCATGCTGGCCGCTGAAAGATTAGCCGAAGCAAA
>CAZUBI010000004.1:0-7176 GCA_964618625.1 uncultured Candidatus Saccharibacteria bacterium
CAAAATTTGGAGAGAAAAATATATTTGAATCGGCTCCAAAAGTATCGGTGGCAGAGAAAGTATAATTTTTAGCTAAATATCTTTTTCTTTTTGGAGTGATTAATGTTTTTTTTAAGATAATGCCAATTTTATTGACAAAATTTGCTTTATCGTTTATTTCTTCATTTAATGCAAAGTCTAGATTATTAGAATAATATTTTTCGTAAATATTATTAGCCTTCTCTTTAATTAATTCTTCAATTTTTTTTTCATATTTACCACCTAAATTAAATTTATAAATATTAAAAGTCATTAAAATTGAAATTCAAAAGAAATAAGTTCATTGTTTATTTATTGTCTCAACACTAACCTAATCCCTGATATTCCCTGATTTATCAGGACATTTTTTGCGATATTCCGCGATTTATCGCAACTTACTTTTTGCTATTTTCTGTTATTTATAACAACCGGCAACCGATTTCTACCGATTTATCGGTAACTACCAAGAACTATATACTGGAAAGTTTGAAATATATTTTAAAAAAAGAAGGATTTTATAATAATTTTGTCGTATTAAAAAATAGATATAGGAAAATTAAAAAAGATTTTTTTATTTTGTTTCCCGGTGGCAAGTTATATACTGGGAATATTAAATATATTTTAGAAAATCCTCTTTACAAGGGGATAGCTCATTATAAGGAAAATAATGTAGAAAATAAGGATTTAGCTTTATATTAATAGCTTTAAGGTAAATAGTTGTATAAATAATAGTTATTTTTTATACAGTAGGTCATACAAATATGACGCATTTTTCTAAAAATGTCTATTTGGAGTATAAACGAAGTAATTCGACTATTTTAAGTTAAAAGAAATTTTGCGCTGAAATCATAGGAGGAATTTATTATGATTAATTGGGGTGCAACTTTTAGATATGCATATGGAGATAATTGTCCGCCAACTGAAAAGGAAAAAACAATTCCCCTAGATTGCCCATATTGTGGAACACATACCAATGCAGAAATAATTAGTCGCTTTATAACACAACAAAATGATTTTGTTCATCTACCAAAGACGGGGATGCAAATTTACAACTTTTTCTTACGTTGTACCAGATGCAACAGTGCAATTTTGCTTTTGTGGTCTTATGAAAAAGATTTTCGAGACATGAGAAGCACTGCTGGTAGATTAATCTTTCCATTTTACACTGAGGCATTTGAAGCAAAAGAGCTTGGGAAAGATGTTCTACCGGGGGCGATCTTAGAAGACATAGCTCAAGCGGAGTTATCATATTACGTAGGTGCTTACTTGGGGGCTGGTCTACTTCTTCGGCGAGCATGTCAAAATATTTGCCGAGATAAAAAGTGCAAAGAAGGCGGTGGCCTTGTTAGTCAAATTAACGATTTAGTAAGCAAGAGCGTAATTACCAAAGACATGGCTGAACTGGCGGATACTATAAGGATTATAGGGAATGAAATTGCTCATCCTAATCCAAATACCCCATTTGTAATCACACGTGATGACGTCAAGGCTTGTCGAGAGTTCATCAAGCAACTTATGCAAGTGATATACATCAATCCTTATAAAGCAAAGGCCATGAAGAAGAAATTAGGAAAGAAAGGAATAACATAGTCGCGCCGAACTTTGTTTAATACGCTGTTTGTGAAGCCTGAGGATTTGGGAGAACAAAGCAAGCCACAAACAGCGGAACCGTTACATGAAATACGCTTTTCTTTTACAGTTAACGTATTTTATTATTATTCTTCATAGAGGGGTTATGTGGTGTTTTTCGCTTCTGGCATCGCTCAGAAAACGATTTATTTATAAAAGGAAAAATTTGCAATAACGATAAATTAATTATTGGAGTTAACTACTATGAAAACTGATTTTAAAACTAAATTATACGACCTGCTAAAAAAAGACTCTCGCCTTTGGGACGAAGAAAAAAAGGAACTAAACGAAACTCTATTAAAAGATTTAATTGATAAATTAGATGAAAAACTTATTGAATTATTGCTTAGTGAAAAAGAAACGAAAGAAAAGTTTTTTATAAAAGTTAAAGATGTTTTTGTTTTGAAGCAAAATGAGCTGAAGTTTTTTATTGATGAGAATAAGCTGGATAACTCCTACACGCAATATAAAAACGAAATCGGTTTACGGATTGGTAATAAACTTTTTTCTGAACGAGATGAGGTTGTTTTGGATTGGCCTTTCAAGGATTGTGTGCTGGAAGGCGGAATGACCAAAGAAGATCAAAAAAGAAATGAGATTTTTTTAATGAAATTTTGGCCAAAGATGAAATTGACCGGCTTTTTGATCCAAAAGCACTTGTGAATTGGAAAAGGTATACTGCTAAGGGAGAGGAAAGAATTAAAGAACTCAAAAGAGATAAAGATGGCATTATACGGGAAAATTTAATTATCAAAGGCAATAACTTACTTGCTTTGCATAGTTTGAAAAAACAGTTTGCCGGAAAAGTGAAACTAATTTATATCGATCCGCCATTCAATACCGGTACAGATAGTTTCAAATATAACGATAACTTTAGCCGCTCTACTTGGCTTACATTTATGAAAAATCGACTAGAAACAGCAAAAGATTTATTAACAGATGACGGAAATATATTTATACATATAGACGTAAATAATTCGCATTATTTAAAAGTATTGTGTGACTCCGCCTTTAAGGAAAATAATTTTGTTGAAGAACTAATATGGTCGTATGGATCCCCATCCGGTGGCCGAGCTGCTGGTGCTAAACCTGTTAACGTTCATGATTATATCCTTCATTATTCAAAAAACTATTCTAATAGAAAACAGAATAAAGTTTTTATACCTTATTCAGATAAATACATAAAAGATTGGTTTAAATACACAGATGACAATGGGAGACAATTCCGAAAAAGAATGAGAGGAAGAGATGAAAGTGGAAAATCTACTTGGGAAAAACAATATCTTGATGAAAGCAAAGGCATCCCCCTATCAACAGTATGGAGCGATATTAAACAGGTTTACGCTGATCCCAGAGCATATAAAGAAAATCAATCAGAGCACACGGAATTAGAAAAGCTTTTTACTGGTGGTCAAAAACCTGAAAAATTAATACAAAGAATTATTGAGATGGCAACAGATGAAAGTGATATTGTTTTAGATTTTCATTTAGGAACCGGGACAACTGCAGTAGCTGCGCACAAGCTAAAAAGGCAATATATTGGAATTGAGCAAATGCAATATGTAAAAGATTTTTCAATAAAAAGATTAATCTCTACAATAAATGGGGATGAGAAAGGCATCTCAAAATCTGTTGGCTGGCAAGGTGGCGGCGAATTTGTTTATCTTGAACTTGCCAAATGGAACGAAGAGGCAAAAGAAAAGATTTTGAAGGCAAAAAGTTTAACTGAATTGGAAAAGCTATTTGATGAGCTTTATGAACGGTATTTCCTAAATTACAATGTAAAAACAAAAGAATTTAAGGAAAAAATATTAAAGGAAGAAGGGTTTAAAAAACTTAGCTTAGATGAGCAAAAGAATCTTTTCGTGGAAATGCTGGATACGAACCAGATGTATGTGAACTTTAGCGAGAGAGCAGATAAAAAATATAATCTTTCAGAAAAAGATATTAAATTAAGTGAGGAGTTTTATTTAGCAAAATGAACTACTCAACCGATCAACCTTTTCTTTATTCTGTCGTTCGAGAAAAAGCCTATGAATATGGAGTAATAAAACCAAAACTCCCCTCTTATATTTTAGAGAACTTGAAATATACTTTATGGACCTGGCAAGAAAAAGCACTTGAGCTTTTTTTAACAAATGAGGAATTAAGAAACAAAGAAAGTTCAGTTGAACCGAATCACCTTATGTTCAACATGGCTACCGGTACCGGGAAAACCATGCTCATGGCGGCTTTAATTTTGTATTATTACAAAAAGAGCTACCGGCATTTTATTTTCTTCGTCAATCAAAACAATATCGTTGATAAAACCGAAAATAATTTTATCAATAAAAATCACACTAAGTACCTTTTTCGCCAAAATATTGTAATTGACGATAAAATAATAAATATTCGAAAGGTGGAGACTTTTGACGATAAAGATGATATACAAATTAAATTTACTTCAATTCATAAACTTCATAATGTGGTTTATTTAGCAAAAGAAAATTCGGTTACGCTTGAAGATCTGCAGAAAAAGGATTTAGTGATGATTGGCGATGAAGCGCACCATCTCAATGCCTCAACGATAAGAAATGGACAAGTAGAAATGGATTTACCGTTGGAATTAAAAGAAAACGCTAGCGAAAAAGATATTGAAAAAAGCTGGGAAAATACAGTGCTTAATAAAATCTTAAGAAAAGGTAAGAGTGAACAAGAAACAGAAAACAAAAATGTGTTACTGGAATTTACAGCAACCATACCAAAAAATGCGGATGTTATAGAAAAGTATAGAACAAAAACAATTTACAAATTTGAACTTGTAGATTTTCTAAAAGCTGGCTATACCAAAGAAATAAATCTCGTTTCCACATCACTAATAAAGAAAGATAAAATTTTACTCGCTTTGCTTTTCAATTGGTATCGCCACCAAATTGCACTCAGAAACAATATTTCTAATTTTAAGCCGGTAATGCTTTTTAGAAACAAACTTATTGAAGAATCAAAAAAAGATTATGAAGAATTTTTATCGCTCATTACCGAATTAAAACCAGCCGATTTTGATTTTCTTAAAAATATTGAAAGGAATATCAAACAAGATCAATCAAGTTTATTTAAAGTTTATGAACAAGGTAAAAGCCGTGTTAAGCAAATGCTCCTGTATATTAAGGATGAAAAAATTGGTATTAGAGAAATCGTGGACTATATAAAAGATGAGTTTACCGAAAGAAATTGTATTATAACTAACTCAAAAGACAACAAGGCAACTACCAAAGAAAAGACAACAGAGGAACAGGAACAATTGCTTAATAGTTTAGAAGATAAAAATAACCATATCCGCGCAATCTTTACGGTTAAACGATTGACGGAAGGATGGGATGTTTTAAACCTTTTTGACATAGTTCGTCTTTATGAAGGACGTGACGAAAAGCATCAAAACGGGCAGAGATTCGCAGGGCAAGCCACTGTACAGGAAATACAGCTTATCGGACGAGGTGTGCGCTATTACCCATTTACATATAATGAACATGAAAAAAATAAGAGAAAATTTGATAATGCTCTAGAAAATCCGCTTAGAGTGCTGGAAGAGTTTTATTATCACAGCGATGATGATCATCGCTATCTTGATGAATTAAAGCGCGAACTTAAAAATAAGGGATTTATTCAAGATAATCGCGAGATAAAAAAGTTTGCACTTAAAGATGATTTTAAAGACACTCCTTTTTTTAAGGAAATAAAGATTTGGAAAAACGAAAAAATAGATAATCCGGAAAGAAGAAAACAAACACTCTCGGAGCTTGAAAAGGATTTTGTTTTTGAATACAAAACGAAAGAATTTGCAATGAAAGAACAGCAAGTCGTTTTAGACAAAGAAAAAGATGAAGTTTTGGCAGAAAGCACCGTAAAAGAAAGCAAAACAATCAGTAAAAAATTAAAAGATTTTGAAAAGCATATTATTGCAAAAGCTATAAATAAAAAGGCAACAAAAGATTTATCACTTTTGCGTTTTGATAATTTACAAAACGAGTTAAGCATAAATAGCATTGACGAAATAATTGGAGATAATTTTATTGGCAACTTTAAGATAAATATAATCACTTCGAAAGATAAAAACGGTTTAAGCGATATAAGCAATGATATAAAACTAGAATTGTTATTGGATTTTTTTGATGGATTTACGAGAAAGCTCAAAGAAATTGCCAACCCATATCTGGGAACTGAAAATTTTTCGCCTTTTTCTTTTGAAGATTTATTTGGAGATATAAAAGAAAAAAGTGTGCTTATCGATCAAGAAAGTAAAAACTTAGAGACTGAATTACTACAACATAAGTGGTATGTATTAAACGGTTTCAATGGAACAAGCGAAGAAAGAGAATTGATGGAATTTATGAAGAAAATAATCGGGAATTTGGAAGAGAAATATGACGAGGTATATTTACTCCGAAACGAAGAAGTGTATAAAATTTATGACTTTAAGCAAGGTCGCGGATTTGAACCGGACTTTTTACTATTTTTGAAAGGCAAAAAAGGTAATTTATACTATCAGATATTTATTGAACCAAAAGGCAGTCAATTTACTGACAAAGAAGGTGGATTTAAAGATAGTAAAGAAGGATGGAAAGAAGAATTTTTACAGCAAATTACGGATAAATACAGCAACGGCGATTTATTAAAGGCTGAGAGCAAAAATTACAAATTAATCGGCCTCCCTTTGTTTAATAAGAGAGAGGAAAATACTTTTGCAAAAGTATTTTACGAACAATTGTTGAAATAGGGGACAGGGGACGGTTGTTTGTCACCTTCTCCCACCGATTTGGAAGAAAAGAGAAGAGAAATAATAAAAGAGTGGATTGATTTCGGAAGGATTAAACTATGACAAAGAACCGTCCCCTGTCACATGGACAAACAGGAATCAATCATGGTAATAAATGCAGGGTGTTAAATATCTTAAAAAGGGATAAATTCCTGGAATTTTAAAAATTGGAATTTTTAAGAGTTACATGGTAAAATATATTTGTGAACTTATATATTTTGGTTAAGTTACTCATAGCCGAATGAGTATAATATGTTGTAATTTAAATAGATACCTAAAAAAGTTGAAAAGGGCAAACTATCTGAAAGGATAGGGCGCAAAGTTATGGGTCTAAGGCATTTTATGCCATGATTGCCAAATTACCAACTTTTACTTTTATTTAAAGTACTTAATCAACTGAATTACAGTATTAATCTCGTATTAGAAGAGATATCAAAAAATAGAGGGATCCTATTATATAGCCCGAAAGTGGTATATGCTTGTCTCAGATTTTTTAAGGGAAAGGGATTTGAATCTTTTACCAGTAAAGCCAAAGGAATAGGATTAAGCCTGGCTATCTCTGAAGAGATTATTAAACCACACAAAGGAGAAATAAAATTTAAAAGTAAAGAAGGAAAGGGAGCTATTTTTACCGTTATCCCGCCTATTGGTGGTGAATAAATTATGACTATTTATCCATTTCTACATTTTTTTGCATTTTTGGTTTATCTTTACTTAGCAATTTTTATATTAATTAA
>CAZUBI010000005.1:0-6240 GCA_964618625.1 uncultured Candidatus Saccharibacteria bacterium
AAATTAGGCCTGCCAGCCCAGTAAATATCTTCGGAAAGGTAATAGGAGATCCTAAGGCATTTAAAAAAGTCAGATCGGGAGCAAAAATTATCATTGAGAAGGGTGAATAATAGTAAAATACTTTTCTGTCTTAAATAATTTGCAAACTGAGAGAGTAGGCTACTTGCTATATAAAATAATCACATAAATGCTATCTTTTTTGCTATTATCTATTTTATTTATTTTAGAGAAAAGCTAAATAATTAAAATAACAAAATTTAGCAAATGTAATTTTTCAAAAATAGCTTTTGAAATGCGAGTTTGTAGTGATAAGAATTAAAAAATTTTATCAAACAATTTTATTGATAAAAAAAATTTTTACATTATTATATAATATGTATATTTTTAATCATAAATTGAAAAAAAGTATATGTTATATATAAAACTGAAAGTCGATCTTTTAGAAGTTTGATGCAAAATAATAAAGAGTTTTTCTTTCTTTAAAGAAAATATTTATTTGTTCGTTATCTGAAAAAGTAAGTAATGTTAAAAAATTAAGAAAAAGGGAAGTTTAAATGTGTCATTCCATAGCATTTATTGCTCCGTATAAAAGATTAGGTGAATTATTTTCTGAAGTCTGCCAAGAGATTAATAAAGATATACAAGTGGTAATTGGAGATCTAGAGGAAGGAGCCCGCAAGGCAGTTGAATTAGAAGAACAAGGAGCAGAGGTATTGATTAGCAGAGGTGGAACAGCAATTGCCATTAAGAAAAAAGTAACAAGTCTCCCTGTTGTTGAAGTTCAGGTTAGTGGATATGATCTTATCCGTGTTCTTCACCAGGCCCAGCAAGAAACAGACAGGGTTGCTATCGTTGGTTTCAGACCTTTTACTTATGGCATTGAAGATCTGGGAGACATTATGGGCCTTAATCTTAAGGTCTTAACTTTAAAAGAAGATTGGTACAACCAGCCTTATTATATAGAAAAAAAACTTATTGAGATAAAGGAGCAAAATTACCATTGGGTGGTTGGAGATAATATTTCTGTAAAAATAGCTAAACAATTAGGGATGAATACTCTTCTAATTAGATCAGGTAAAGAGACCTTAGCTCAAGCAATTTTAGAGGCAGAAAGAGTAGCTAAGGTCAAAAAGCAGGAAATTGAGAAGACTAAACGCATAGAAAGCATTATTAGTTTTGCTTATGATGGAATCATTAGCATAGACCAGAGGGGTGTTATTGATACATTTAATCCCCGGGCAGAAGAAATTTTTAAAAAGAAAGCACATAAAGTAATAGGAAAAAATATAAAAGAGGTTCTTCCTGGTATGAATCTTTTAAAAACCATCCGCATAGGACATAGAGAAAAAGATAAGCTGTGGACAATTGGAGATAAAAAAATCGTTGCCAATGTTATTCCAATTAAAGTTAATAATGAAATAGTTCGGGTGATAGTTACTTTTCATAAGATTTCTCAAATACAAAAAATGGAACAGAGGATAAGAGAAGAGTTTTACTTAAAAGGGCATGTTGCTGAAAATACTTTTGAAGATATTATTGGACAAAGCCCAGCAATAACACAGGCCAAAGAAGAGGCAGAAAATTATGCACAAGCTGATTCACCTCTATTAATTTATGGTGAAACTGGTACAGGCAAAGAACTTTTTGCTCAAGCTATACACAATGTTAGCCCAAGGAAAAATAATCCATTTGTAGCTTTTAATTGTGCTGCTATTCCAGATAATCTTCTGGAAAGCGAACTTTTTGGATATGTTGAAGGTGCATTTACCGGTGCAAAAAAGAAAGGGAAAATGGGTCTCTTTGAGCAAGCTCATAAAGGGACTATTTTTCTTGATGAAATAGTAGAAGTTTCACCAGATATTCAAGCTCGATTGCTCAGAGTTCTTCAAGAGCGTAAGATCAGAAGAATAGGGGATGATAAATTGATTCCCATTGATATCAGAATTATAGTTTCCACTAATAAGGACCTTTATAGATTGGTTGAGAAAAAGAAATTTAGAGAAGATTTATATTATCGAATAAATGTGTTAAATTTAAACCTTCCTCCTATACGGGAGCGGAGACAAGATATAGCTTTATTAGTAAATTTTTTTCTTAAAAAGTACAAACAAAAATTAAAAAAAGCAGTGAGAGGTATTTCAAAAGAAGGTATACAGATTTTGGAAGGTCACACCTGGCCAGGAAATGTTAGACAATTAGAAAATATTGTGGAAAGTTTAATGGTTATGACCAAAGAAGATTATATCAGGACTAGTTTAGTTAGGAAGGTTATGAACTCTCTACCAAGAAATAAACTTGGATTAAATAGAGTTGATTTCTTTAAGAGCGATATGAGCATTTCCTTAACGGGGAACTTAGAAGAAATTGAAAGAAACATCATTAAAAGAGTTATTCAAGAAGAAAAAGGAAATAAAGCCGCTGCAGCTAAAAGATTGGGAATTGGCAGAACCACATTATGGAGAAAGTTGAATAACTAAGTAATAATCTATCAAATCGAAAAATTTTCATTATGAAACACTATTCAAAATGGAACGTCTTAAGTTCTATAACTTTAAGGCTAATTTGAATAGTGTTTTTTTATTATATTTCCTATTTAAATAGTTTCAAAATGAAACATACAATTTGATAATTTTATTTATTATAATCTAACTATTCTTTTTTTATTTGTTCTTTTACCCTTTAATTATAAGGAAATCAAAAAAAATATTCTAAAAAATAAAAAGTTGGCATGAATATTGCTTAATATACAATATTAGAGAATAATCAATAAAATACAAACTATTTTAAGAAATATAAGGTAGGGATATGCTCTATATAATAGCAGATGATCTCACGGGGGCTAATGATACCGGAGTTCAATTTTCTAAAAAGGGATATAATACGATTGTTTCAATATTAGAAGAATCAGGGAATATAATCATTCCTGATAAAACAGATGTTTTAGTAATTGATACCGAGACCCGGGAAGTAGATGGTAAAATTGCTTGCCAAAGACTAAGAAATGTATTAAAAAAGTTAAGTTTTAGCGATAAAGATATATTCTACAAAAAAGTAGATTCAACTTTAAGGGGTTGTATAGGGGTAGAACTTGAAGAGCTGATGAATGTTTTAGAAAAAGATATCTGTATTTTTACCCCTACCCTTCCTTCTCATCAACGCATCACTATTGGTGGATATCTTATTGTAAATGGGAAGCCTTTGGGATTAAGTAAATATTATAGTGGTGATTTAAAGGCAGGGGAAGCTTCTTTTATACCTTTCTTATTAAAACAGCAGACTAGCCTTTCTATAGCTAGAATAGATTTCATAGATGTTATAAAGGGACAAGAAGTTATTTTTAAAAAACTAAACAAATTATATCAGGAGGGGAATAAAATTATAGTAGTTGATGCTACCGAGGAAGTGCATCTAAAGGATATTCTTAACAGTATTTTAAAATTTGAGGGATCAGTTTTATACGCTGGTTCAGCTGGTTTAGCTAATTATTTTCCCGAAAGCTATAATAAAAATAGAAGTTTAACACTCAATATAGAAAAGATTGAAGGACCCATTTTAATAGTTGGTGGTTCACGAAATCCAATAACAAGTTCTCAGATAAGTCATCTTAGGGGGGAAATAAATTTTTTTGAGTTAAATATTGATATAGAACAAATTTTGTTTAATAGAAAGACAATTTTAGAACATTATCTAACAGATTCAATTACCATTACAAAAAATGGGCAACATTTAGTTATTCATACCGACCCTCTTTATAATGATAAGGAGAAAATAAACAAAAAGTTAATGCAAAAATATAATCTTAGCTTTAGAGAATTAGAATTGGCTATTAGAAATTTTTTGGGAGAACTCACTGTAGAAATAGTAAGGAATAGTCCTGTAAGAAATTTAATCTTAACAGGAGGAGATATAGCTTTAGGAGTTTGTTCCGCCCTTGGCATTCAAAATTTAAATATTGTAGGTGAGCTCTTGCCTGGTATCCCACTTTCTACAGCTAACCTTAAAAATTTTAATTTAAAAATAGTTACTAAAGCAGGTGGATTTGGTGAAAAAGATACCCTATTTAAGTTAATCAAAAAGCTTACTGATTGGAGGTAAGGATTTTAACCCTAAATTATGAACAAACCGATTATTGCTATTACCATGGGAGACCCTGCAGGCATAGGGGCGGAAATTACCATAAAAGCTTTAAACAATAAAGAGATTTATAAAAAGTCAAGACCCGTAGCTATCGGAAGTAAAATAGTTATGAAAGATGCCCTACGTTTTATTCCATCAATCCTGAATTTAAATATTATTGAAGATATAGCACAGGTAAAAGGAAATTTTGGTACTATTGATATGATAGATCTGAACAACATACTGCTTAATGAATTTAAATATGGGGAAGCAGGCAAGAAGGCAGGAAAAGCTTCTATAGAATATATTTTCAAAGCCATTGAATTTGCAAAGCAGGGAAAAGTACAGGCAGTAGTTACTGGACCTATTCACAAAAAAGCAATTAATGCTGCCGGTTATCATTATCCAGGGCATACGGAGATTTTTGCAGAAAAAACCCATACAAAAGATTATGCAATGATGTTGACAGACAAAGATATGCGAGTGATTCATGTTTCTACTCATGTTTCCTTGCGTAAGGCTTGTGATTTAGTTAAAAAAGAGAGGGTTTTGACAGTTATCCATTTGGCTGATAAGGCTCTTAGAGTTCTGGGGATTGAAAATCCAAAAATTGGAGTAGCAGGATTGAACCCCCATGCAGGTGAGGATAGATTATTTGGTGATGAAGAGATAAGAGAAATTATTCCGGCAATAGATCAGGCAAAAGAAGAAGGTATTATAGCAGAAGGACCTGTTCCCCCGGATACAATCTTTTCTAAAGTAAAGGGGGGTCAATATGATATTGCTGTGGTAATGTATCACGACCAAGGACATATACCTATGAAGGTTTTAGGATTTAAATATAACAGAAGAACTAATAAATGGTCAACCATGAGTGGAGTAAATGTCACGATAGGTCTTCCTATTATTAGGACTTCGGTTGACCATGGAGTGGCTTATGGTAAAGCAGGCGAAGGAAGGGCCAATGAAGAAAGTATGACAGAAGCTATTAAGATGGCGATAAATTTTACCAGGGAATAGTTATATTATTAATTCTGTGATAAAAAATTGTATGATTTGCTAAATATGAATCGTAAAAGGAAATCAAAAAGCATTTAATAAATTTGTCTAAGAAATAATAGTATAAATAAAATAAAAAAAGAGGAGTAAAGTAATGTCTAATTTAGGTTTTAGAATAATAAGAGATATAAAAAGGCCTAGTAATGATTTATTACAGAAATTTAATAATATGCCGACAGCTTTTATTGGCGATACTGTTAATAGGTTTTTTTGTGTTGATTCAAGAATAAAAATGATTAATAAAAAAAGTCAATTGAGCATGGTTGGAAGTGCTTTTACGGTGAGAACAAGAATAGCAGATAATTTAATGGTCCATAAAGCAATAGATATGGCTGAACCGGGAGATGTTATTGTAATAGATGCCGAAGGTAATATGAATGCTGCTATTTTTGGGGTCCATATGGCTACTATGGCAATGAAGAAAAAATTTGAAGGATATGTTGTAGATGGATGTATTAGAGATGTAGAAGAAATTGAGAAAATGGATTTTCCTGTATTTGCAAAAGGGGTGAATCCAAGAGGGCCTTATAAAGATGGTCCAGGAGAAATAAATGTGCCTATTTCTTGTGGGGGAGTTGTAGTAAGACCGGGAGATATAATAGTTGGTGACAGGGATGGCCTTGCCGTTATTCCATTAGAGGAAGCGGAAATTGTTTTGGAGAAACTTAAAGCTATCTTTAAAGAGGAAGAAGAAACTACTAAAAATATCGATGAAGGTACTCTGGATAGAGCGTGGGTTGATGAAAAATTACATGAAAAAGGATGCGAAATAATATAATTGAAATTTTTACTACTTTTTAATAAACGAGATTTTATGTATTGATGCTAGTTGATAAAGATATGAAAGTGATTCATGTTTCAACCTTTGTTTCTCAGAAAAAAGCTTGCGATTTAGTAAAAACAAAGAGGATTTTAACAGTAATTCATTTATCAAATAAAATAGTGAAGGATTTAGTCATTAATAAACCAAGAATTGGCGTTGCGGGACTCAACCCTCAAGCAGGTGTTCCGGGACTTTCAAAGATAAAGAGATAAAAGTAATTATTCCAGCTATGGAATCGGCAC
>CAZUBI010000006.1:0-2748 GCA_964618625.1 uncultured Candidatus Saccharibacteria bacterium
GAATAATAAAATCATCATCAGCACAAAATACACAATATTTTTTTTCAACATAATTCACCATATCTGCAAATTTGTGAAATGGGTTAATTTTTGATGAATAATAGTCAAGATATAATATATCTAAATTTGAAAATAGTGAAATATTTTTTTTATTTATTTCTTTGTTCTCAATTGAACTGGAATCCGCAATAACTATGTTATAATTTTCTTCAAATCCATTATAATAACTTAATATTCGTTTTAGGTACTCTGGACGATTGTAAGTTGGAATCAGAATGGTACATTTTGTCATTTTATTTTTCATCATATCTTTTTTCAATTAGTCTCTCAATAATATTATTATAATTAATTTCAAGCTGGTCAAGGTTTGGAGAAAGCCAATCTTTTGAAAAATCCTTTTTAATAATTATTTTATCATTTATCTGACATTTATCATAGGCATCCATTAGGAAATTATAACAAGAAAGATTTTCACTCTTACTATCATCAATTACAACTAATTTTTTTGTTTTTTTCAAATCCTTAATTATTTTATCCCATTTTATTGGTGTAACAGCATTTACTGAGAAAAGGGATGAAGCAATTCTCTTTTCTTTTAGTTTGCTATATAGCTCAAAACCATATGGAAATGAAAAATTAAAACAAACAATAGTTACATTACTTCCTTCTGTATATTGAAATAATGTGCTTTCTTCGTTTGAATAGATTTTTCTTACATCAAGTAATTCTGTTTTAAATAATCTTTGACTAACACCAATTATTCTAAACCCAGGAGAAATAAAACGTGTATTTATTATTTGTTTTATATCCTCTTTATTAGTTATAGTAAAACCAGGAACTCTAGCTATTGAACAAAAATCTCCAAAGTTATTTAGACTTGACTGTAATCCCTGATAGCCATTATCTACAACAGTTGTAACTATAGTAAAAGACGCTGAAGGTTTTTTCCGTCTGATAAAATTGTATGTATTAACAAGATGATCTATTCCTAATAAAAGAAAATCTTGTTGTTTCATAAAAAAAATCGATGAAACTCCGTTTATCATTAAACCAAAACCAATTCCACATTGGGCATTTTCGCAATTTGGTGTGTTAATTACATAATCTCTTTTTTTTACTTGTAAATTCCTTGTAAGTCCCGAAAGACATGAACCAGCGCTAATATTTTGTCCAAAAAGAACAACTCTTTTAGATTCTAATATTTTTTGACTTAACTTTTTATTTACAAATTCAACGTATTTCAATTTATCTCCTCTCCTAATTTTTTTAAAATATCCTGACTTGTTCCTTCAATTTCTTCTTTTGAGAAATATTTTCGTAGAACAAAAACCGGATCATTATCTGATTCTTTGAGTAGTGCTCCATTTTTAACATTTACCGTTGGTGCTGGTCCTGCATGATAATTAATAAACTTTCCATTTGGGTATTCATCTGTTTTGAGATACCAACTCCCAAGTGTTGTAGGTCTAACTTCTATACATACCGGTGTTTTATTTAATAGGGTATACTCACGTAGATTTTTTAATTTCTTAATATATTCATATGTGTCATTAGAATCCAGCAATTCATATTTGATGTTTATTGATTCTGTTAACTTTTTTATATCAATATCACAACGTCTTTCTTTAATTCTAGTAGCTAAAGACCATCCGTTGTTTTCAATAATTATTAATATCGGAAGGTAACTGCTTTTAAGAAAAACGAGGCTTTCGTAAAAACTACCTTCTTCAAGAGCGCCATCTCCTGTTTCTACAATAACAACTCCATCTTCATTTTTTACCTTTTTACCCAATGCCACTCCTGTGGCAACAGGTAGATTATTACCTAAGATGCTGGAGGTATATATTATTCCCTTTTTTTCATTTGCCAAGTTCATGGAACCTAATTGCCCTTTAGATAATCCCTCCTCTTTTAGGTAGTATTCATCAATTTCAGGTTTCAAAGATTTCTCCCTTGCCAAGTTATAATGAATATTTCTATGACTAAGAATTAACTTATCATTTTCTTCCATAATTGAATCAACTGAAACTGCTATTGCTTCATGACCAAGCGCCAAATGTATTGGTATTTTAAATTCTCCATTTTTATATTTCTCGTTAATAAGCATTTGGCCGAGTCTCACCCTTAAAATCTGTTTTGCTATCTCTATATTATTATTTTTTTTCATATTATTACCCTTTCTTGCTCTTATGAGCTTTGCTTCTAAATGTGGTGGCAGTTAAACATGCAATCCTCTTAATGTATATTTTTTATAAGTATGAGAACGACTTTCCTGAACCCATTTTGTATTTATACCAAAACTTTTGAATATTTCTTTATCATAAAAACGAACTAAAAACCCTCTTGAATCCTCATGGGGTTCTGGAATTATTTCTATAACTCCATCCAATTTTTTATTTATTTTTTTCATCTTTAATATTATAAATTATTTTTTGCCTGCAAGTACCATTAAGGCATAATGACCTCTTTTTGTTTTTACACGATTTAAACAAAATATCTCAAATCCACAGCGGTCTAAAAGAGGAGTTAATGTATTTGGACTAAACATCCATGAGTGGCATGAGTTGAATATATCATCTTGTGCTTGTTTATATTTAAAACAAATGGCATCAGGAACTTCAATATACAGAAAAGAATTAGAAGTCATGTCATTGTGTAAATCCTTAATAAAAGAAATAGGATCTTTTAAATGTTCCAACACATTGTATGGGGGAGTAGCTTGTTTTAACAACTCATATTTCCAACTAT
>CAZUBI010000007.1:0-1835 GCA_964618625.1 uncultured Candidatus Saccharibacteria bacterium
CAAGGTAAGGCTAGTAAATCCTGCTTATAATACAGTATTAGATTTGAAGAAAATACTAAAAGAAAAGTACCTTTTAAAGATTGATAAAAATAGAAAGGAAAATTACTACACTAGCGGTAATCCTGATAATATGAAAAAGGTATCAAGAACAATCTTGAATTCTTTTGAATACAGTATTGCAAAGGTAAATTTTTAAAAGACTCATAATGTTTTTGATTATTAATAGGGTTTTAAGAGAACTTGCTCTTTTAAAATTAAATTATGGATACACAGATATTACGAATTCCGGAGCAGCGATTTTTGATAAATTGATATAAGTTTTTTGGTAAAGAGCAGGCATATTCAGATATAAGCTTAAAATCTATTATGTATGGGTAAAGGAGAAGTTAAAAAAAGAATATCATTGTGCTTAGTAGATACATTATCACATAGTATTTCTAATGAAATATCGCAAGGTATTATACTTGACAAGATGATGATAAAGGTAATAGGAGAGGCAGCTGAGGGTGTAGCAGAACCGTATGCAATAGAGATGGAAGCTTTGGGAATGGATAAGAATCATATTCGTCTTCTCTCTAGTACCCACCTTAAAATATCACCAGGGGAAATAATGTGAATATTCAAAAGTATTACTGCAAGGGAGATATTCCGAAGGCATCCGGAGATCAAAAAAGAACTATAGGGTGGAGAATTTTGGTCTGATGGATACCATATTGCAACTGTTGGTGAGAGAGGAAACTGGTCAAAATTGGAAAAGTATATAAAAAACAAGGTATATCGAAGAAAGATGGAGACAGATAAGGTTGCTCTAATTTTTGATACCATTTAGCTTGCCACAGGGTCCTTCATTGATGTAGTATGGTTAACTAAGGGTATTAATAGTGTAGAACAGTAAGCTTTAACCGTATTCTGTACTGTTGTTTCCTAGCCGGATGAAAATCGAGTAATTATCTACGGATGATTAAAAATATTTACTTCCGATTGGAGTAATTGCTGATCTTACCCCACCGGTTGCGGTAGCCGCTTATGCCGGGGCAGGAATAGCAGGCGGTAATTCCATGAAGACCGGTTTTATTGCCGTAAGATTAGCAGTAGCCGGATTCATGATTCCCTTTCTGTTTGCCCTTGATCCCGGATTGTTATTTATAAATAGTACAATTGGACATACTTTGTTGTTAATTGTTACTGCTTTAGCCGGTGTGTTAGCTTTAGGAGCAGCAGCTGGTGGATATCTACTGGACCACACCAAGATACATGAAAGAGTTATATTGATGATTAGCGCACTTGCTCTGTTAACACCCGGATTATTAACTGATAGTGTGGGTATTGCCTTATTAGTTGGAGTAATAATCTTGCAGAAAATGAGAATATCAGCTAAAATCAAGGTTAAAGTTGCATAATTTTATCGATTAAACAGAGAAAGATTATAAAAAATTATTATTTTTATAAGAATACATATAGTATAATAAATATAGCAAGATAAAAAATATTTTAAAAATTAGAGTAGGAATCTAAAAGAATAAATTATTGTCTATATTTAGATTCCTACTCTAAATGAGTAAAAGTAGATACATTGTCTCGCTTAGATTAATTAAAATGGTCGATATTTTAGAAAATACTTAATGGTTTTTTAAAAAGTTGCGGTGATTATTTTTTGGATGACCCCCTTAATTTAATAGTATTGATATTTGAGGTTATTGCTTTATTAGGTTTTATAATATTATCTGCCTTTTTTTCCGGCACAGAGACTGCTCTCTTCTCACTTAATAAGATGCAATTGAAAAAAATGCAAAAAGAAGAAGAGAATAATTGGCGGGTAAAATCAATTATCAGAC
>CAZUBI010000008.1:0-1625 GCA_964618625.1 uncultured Candidatus Saccharibacteria bacterium
ACAAATGATGGCCAGCAAACAAATGAAATCAATATACCTTGAAAAACTTTTTAAGCTTCTCCTCAGCTCTTGTTAAATCTTTTTCTTTAACTAAATATATGATCAGTAGAATAAGCGGAAATACCAAATAAGGGATTAAAAATAACGATATTTTACTTATAAATGTGGAAAGTGTGGAAAGATTGTGGAAAAACACCCTCTTGAAAGCCTTATACAATAAGGGTTTTAGCGAATAATCACGCTAAGTACCTTTAAATGCATAATTTTAAAAAATAGGTACTTTTACCCCTCAAAAACAGCACTTTTTCGACTAAAATTTCACTCTTTAAAAAACTGAAAGTGGCTATTTATAAGGGTTATAGAGTTTCGGTGAGGTCAAAAAAGGCTAAAAAAGACGTCGTAATTGCCGTTTTTTCGAAAATTGATGCCCTTAAAAAGGCACTCTACGTGCGTTTAAAGGGCACTCCTGAAGGGGGTCTGAAAGCCTTGTAAATAAAGAGTTTCCAAGAGTAATAAATTCTTATTTACTAAAAAATACTAAAACACTTACAAATAAAGGACTTTTGTTATTCCCATCTCTTTTTTGTTATTTTCGTCCGTCTTTTTTATAATGGTTTATCTCTTCAAAATAAAAAATCTCCCGTAAAAGGAGATTTTTTATCGACCGGCATCCCGATCTAAATTAACAAGCTTATCGTACAATTGTATTATATCTTAGAGGAATGATTTGTCAATAGCTCAAACCTTATTTTGGGATAGAAAGATTTCTTTGTCGGTTTAGCTGTTCAGAATATGCTAACAAATTTATTCTAATTATCTTTTACATTTCCAAGCCAAACAAATAACCGTCTCCTGTTTCATTCATAATTACCTTTTAAGAAACTTTTCCGTTTTTCTTCAGGAAATTTTTCAATCGCATAGCGTAACATGGTTCGAGGCATACCTTCGTAATGCCTTTTTAGAAAGTTCTCTTCTAATCCAAAATCTCTTTTACCAATTTCCCTAAGCATCCAACCAACAGCTTTATGAATGAGATCTTCTCTATCGTTTATCAGCATTTCCGCGATTTTCAATGTATCGGCAAATTCATTATGCCCTATAAAATACGATGTTGCCATAATTCCTATTCTGCGTTCCCATAAGTTTTTCGACTTTGCTAATACATAAATTGGTTTTTTATCACGAGTGAATAAATAAGCGCCCACAACACGCCCAGCAGAATTATCAACTAAATCCCAGTTGTTAATAAAATTCGTATTTTTTAGATATAGGACATATATTTTCTTTTTATCTTCCTTATCCGCTTTTCTAAAAAGATCTGCTAATACGAAAAGAGAAAATAAGCGTTCTTCGTGAAACTGTGATTTGAGGAATTCAAAGGCTTCGCTTATGGATAGGGCACTATATTTTTTTGCTATTTTTCTTATGATAGGAACTCCAATGCCCAAAAATCTATCACCTTCACCATATTCACCTTTTCCAGTTTTGAAGTACTTTTGTAAACGTGTAGCATATTCCTGATTGCTTAATTTTTTGAATTCTTCTTTTATGTTTTTAATCATGATTTTTCCTTTCTTCTAAATTGTAAAAACCCAGCACTTCTTTTGCTCTTTTGGTAACAAAAT
>CAZUBI010000009.1:0-1616 GCA_964618625.1 uncultured Candidatus Saccharibacteria bacterium
AATTATATTAAAGATAAATTCCCTTCGGTAATATATAATATTTACCTCGACTCTTTAGATGAGCTCGACCAACCTGAAAAAGAATTTATTGACATTTTACAAAATCTGTCAGAAGATACACAAAGATATTATGCTAAAGAAGTCTACAATAATGGTTTTACTCAAGAACTTCTGGAAAAAGTCAGAGAGGAAATAATAACAGAAAAATTTTTAGCTAAAATTGAAGAAAAGATAAGTGAAAAATTGCCCACAGTTAGCAAAGAAATTGAGCCGCTACCTACCAGAATAGTAAAATTATCTCTTAAAGAAAAAATAGCTTATCGTTTTATTTTAAATGAAAAAAATACTTATAAGTACTGGTATAATAGATTTTTATTTTGTGGAGTAGATTTAGACCGCTCTCGGAGAGTAATATCTCGAATAAAGAACTTTTACCATTGGTGTGATGAGTGGTCAAAAGAAGGAGAAAATCTGGAAAATCTTGCTCAAGAGGCTCTTTCCAAAGAAAATATTTATTCTGCAAAATATTTATTCCACGAAGCAGCCGGGTGTTTTTTTGTTGGCCAGCTTCCTTATTATATAGATATTAGAAAGAAGAACGAAGCACAGGAAAGAGCAAGGGAAAATTATAAAAGAGCTATTGAATTATACCATGAAGAAAAAAAGCCGGTAAGAATAGAAATACCTTTTCGAGAGACTTTTATTCCCGGTTACCTCAAGCTTTGCAGCCAACCAAATAGGCCACTTATAATCCTTATTAATTCAATTGATAGCATAAAAGAAATTGAAAATCACTATTTAGGAAATCTATTGTTAGAGGCTGGTTTTAATGTTTTTGCTTTTGATGGTCCGGGCCAAGGAGAAATGTGGAAAAATATGAAATTGATCCCTGACTACGAAAAAACCATTAGCACTATTATTAACTGGTTTGAAGAAAATAATAAAGATAATATTGATTTTAAAAAAATAGCAACTTATGGCGTAAGTCTTGGGGGATATTTTTCATTTCGAGCAGCTGCTCTTGATAAAAGAATTTGTTGTGCTGTGGTAATAAGCGCACCTGGTTATTCTCCCGGTTTTTCAGAATTGAAAAAAGTAAAAAGGGCACTACTTTATACTACAGGCGCAAATAGTCTAAAAGAAGTTAAATCTTTATGGAGTGAAATAAGCATTAAAGAAGTACCACAATTAGACCGTCCCCTTCTTGTAATCCACGGAAAAGACGATAAGACCATTCCCATTGAACATGCTTATTACATTATGGATTGGGCAATAGGAGAAAAAGAATTAAAATCCTACCCTGAAGGCAAGCATGCTTGTAGTAATTTTTTAGATGAAGTAGTTCCTTACTCTGTTGATTGGCTCAGAAAACATTTATTGGAATAACTAATTGCTATTCTGAGGATGTTGAGCGAGCAAATACGGGTTCAGATCTTGAAATATAACAAAGGCTATGCTATATTGGCAACATTACATTTCAGCTGTCTGATGAATAACCAGTATCATCTGCTTATTGAAATCCCTTATGGTAACCTATCAAGAGGGATGAGATAATTAAATGGTCTATATATCTAACGGTTCAACCAAAGACACCTGAGAGTCGGGCATTTATTACA
>CAZUBI010000010.1:0-1604 GCA_964618625.1 uncultured Candidatus Saccharibacteria bacterium
TATAATAAAAAAGACGCCAAAATGGCGTCAGTACTTATTTTACAATACTTAAAAATAGGGATTTTATTATTAGCAAAAATAGTTAATGGAGGACTCTTATACAGAAGGCGACAGATTTACAGGGTAGGTTATAAAATTTATATATCTTAATCTTATAAAAGTTCTACATTTTTCTTTTGGTGTTTGTATATCCCAAAAGACAATTCGTCCATTATCCCAACTTCACCAAAATTATCAACAAAGTATTTAATGATTATTTTAATTTCTCGCTTATCAGAAAAGTAGAAAAATATTATATCACAGTCACAACGAAAACAAAAAGATATCTGTCGTATTCGTCTCTCTTCTAACTATCCTACAAAATTTTACATTAACTATTTCCCCTTTCCTTATAAGATTCCTTATAAAAAATAATTATCCTTCTTATATTCTCCACATTCATTAAAATAGCAATTATAAAAAGAACCAGAAGTGGTTGATTAATTAAAGCTCCCAGAAATATAATAAACATCCGCACATCTCGACCCATTCTAAAATAGTGTTTTCCGGAAGCAATTTTCTTCTTCATTAAGCCATCATACTTATCTGCTGTATAACTATTCATAAAGGCTCCGATAATAGCTAAAAACCCAATAGAGAGATATAGTAAATTTCCCTTTGGTAAATAGACATAATAAGTTAAACCAAAAAGAAGGAAGGCGTCGGCATAACGGTCCAGGACAGCATCAAACCACCCTCCAAATTCTGAAGCTTGAAATTTTAATCGGGCAACCTCTCCATCACAACCATCAATAACGGAGGATACTTGGGCTAATATTCCCCCAATTAATAAATTAACATAACCCCCTAAAAAGAAAAAAAGGGCACCTAATATTGAAAGGATAAAAGAAAAGAAGGTAATTTGATTGGGGGTGATTCTTTTCTTTAGAAGCAACTTAGAAATTTTAGTAGAAATCGGTCGATTAAGATATCTCGAAATAGGCCCATCGGAAATTTTTTTTAAATTAATTAATAAATTATTTTCTGCTTTTTTAAAGGCTTTTTCATCATCTACATCGATCCAATAGTTCTCTTTAATATCAAAAGTTCTGGCTTTTTTATTTTTAGCTAATATCTTCATTCCCCCGGAAAGAGAGCTATCACCATTAGCAACACTTTCTTCTAAGGCTTCAAATATCGCTGGAGAACAAAGAAAGATTCCGGTATCATAAGCATTATACTCTTTGATATCCTTCCCTATATTTATAATCCGGTCATTGCCATCAACCAATACCTTGGTAACATCATCAACATCAACCATTTTATTATCAATATTATAATCTACAGCTAATCTTACTTCGCTATCGTCATTTTCTGTTTCCATTAGCCGGGCTAAAATATTTTCATCAAAGATATGATCTGTCATTAAGAGAATATAATTTTCTTTTATTTGGTCTTTGGCTTTAAGTACAGATAGTCCATTTTGCTTTTCCCATTCTTCATTTATAAGATGGGTTATCGTTATATCGCGGTTCTGACTAAATTGGTCTAAATGTTTTCTTACTTCTTTTCCGTTATATCCGGTTACAATATAAAAATCCCTAAGACCTACTTTGTTAGCATTT